>NZ_KV795540.1:0-54680 GCF_001809035.1 Eikenella sp. HMSC061C02 | reverse complement strand
AAAGGCTACCTGAAAGTTTCAGGTAGCCTTTTGTGTACATTAGAGAATTTAGAAAAGGCGTTGGCGACGGCTGCTGATTTCAAAGCCGTGGTTTTGGCTGTTGGTGCAAGTCATGCCGCTGGTGCGGCTGGTACATTGCCAGCCATTGCCACGCAGGGTCTGACCGTAGGGCAGCACGCGGCTGTCGGGGCTGGCGAGACTGTCTCCCACGCAGCCCATTTGGGTGTGGCCGGTGCGGGCGATGGAGAAGTTGCTGCCCCAATCGAGCTCGCAATCGCGCGGTTTGGGGCGGACTGGACGATCGGGCTGGGGAATCTGGCATTCCACTACGCCGGGGGAATGGTCGTACATGCAGTTGATGTTGCCGCTGGGGCTGCGGAACATTTTGATATCGGCATGTGCGGTGCCGGCAGCGAACAGGATGGCTGTGGCGACAAGGGGTAGGATACGCATGGTGTGACTCCATTAGAGTGGTTAGGAAAGAAAGATTTTAGCGCAAAGTTGGATGTTTTTTAGCTCGGTAGAAACTTGTGTTTGCTTTGCAAAAGTTTGTTTCAGGTAGCCTCTTGCTGCATAGAGGCTACCTGAAAATTTACAGCACGGCCTGCGGATAGGCGCCGATGATTTTGACGAAGGCGGCGCGTTCGGCGAGGGCTTCGAGGGCGGGCTGGATCTGGGGGCTGTCGACGTGGCCTTCGATGTCGATGAAGAAGATGTAGTCCCACAGGCCGGCGCGGCTGGGTCGGCTTTCGAGCTTGGTCATGGAGATGCCGTGCTCGGAGAAGGGCTGGAGCAGGCGGTGTACGGTGCCGGGGCGGTTGGGGGCGGAGACGATGAGGGAGGTTTTGTCGCGGCCGGAAGGCTGGGTGCGGTTGTGGCCGAAGATGAGAAAACGGGTGGTGTTGTTGGGCTCGTCTTCGATGTTGGCAGCGAATTTGGCCAGATGGTAATGCTCGGCGGCGGCCTGACCGGCAATGGCGGCGGCTTGCGGCTCGGCAGCGGCGAGGCTGGCGGCTTCGGCGTTGCTGGCCACGGAAATGCGGGTGGCGTGGGGCAGGTGGCGATTGAGCCATTCGTGGCATTGGGCCAGCGCTTGGGCGTGGGCATACACCTTTTCCGGCTGCCCGTTAGCGCCGGGCTGCTGCAATAAATGATGCTGGATGCGCAGGAGTACTTCGCCGCAGGCACGCAGGGGGGTGGAAACCATAAGGTCTAGGGTGCGGCCGACCGGGCCTTCGGTGGAGTTTTCCACCGGGGCGACGACGTAGTCGGCCTGGCGGGCTTCCACCAGGCGGAAGCATTCGTCGATGGAGGGGCAGGGCTGGGTGCGGGCGGCGTGGCCGAAGTGCTTCACGGCGGCTTGTTGGGTGAAGGTGGCTTCTGGGCCGAGGTAGGCGATGGTGAGCGGGCGTTCTACGGCGAGACATTCGCTCATGATTTCGCGGAACAGGCGGGCGACGGCTTCGTCGGGCAGGAGGCCGGCGGCGGTTTGGTTCAGGCTTTGAATACGCTGCAACACTTGGGCTTCGCGCTCGGGGCGGTAGACAATGCCGGTGCCTTTGAGCTCGCCGATGGCGCGGGCGTGGGCGGCGCGTTGGTTGAGCAGATTGAGGATTTCGGCATCGATGGTGTCGATGGCCTGACGGTGGGGGGCGAGGGATTGGTCGGGCATGGCGCGGTCTTTATGCGGGATGGGGATGGGTTGATTGTATAGCAGATTGGCATCCTTGTTGATACCAGTTGGGCTAAGGCCGCAGCGGAAGTGAAGTGAGCTTGTTATAGCACAGAAAAACGGGGCGTTGGTGTGGGCTGAATATTTTCAGGTAGCCTTAGATCGGGCGGGAGGCTACCTGAAAAGCATTGCGGGAAAAGTTGGGCAAAGGCTGCCTAAGGCTGATGCAAAACGTTTATAATCTCGCGTTTTCAGGTAACCTTTGTTGCCAAGGGCTGCCGCTTCAACCTAAAGATTAAAGAAATTCAACAGAAACATGGACAAATTGAAAATTACCGGCAACGGCCCGTTGCACGGCGAAATCGTGATTTCCGGCGCGAAAAATGCCGCCCTGCCGCTGATGTGCGCCGGGCTTTTAACCGAAGATATCCTGCATCTGACCAACGTGCCGATGCTGGCCGACGTGAAAACCACGCACAAACTCCTGCAAGGCATGGGCGCGGAAGTGGAAAGCGATGGCGTAAGCGAGTTCAAAATCAATGGCGGCACGGTAAACAACACTTGCGCACCGTATGAATTGGTGAAAACCATGCGTGCTTCCATTTTGGTGCTCGGCCCCACGCTGGCGCGTTTCGGCGAGTCGGAAGTAAGCCTGCCCGGCGGCTGCGCCATCGGCTCGCGACCGGTGGACCAGCACTTGAAAGGGCTGGAAACCATGGGCGCGGAAATCGTGATCGAGCACGGTTATGTGAAGGCGCGCGGCAAGCTCAAAGGCGCGCGCGTGGTGATGGATATGGTTACCGTGGGCGGCACGGAAAACCTGCTGATGGCAGCCACACTGGCCGAAGGCACCACTGTACTGGAAAACTGCGCAGTGGAGCCGGAAGTGGTGGACTTGGCCGAATGCCTGGTGAAAATGGGCGCGAAAATCAGCGGTATCGGCACGCCCTCTATGACGATTGAAGGTGTGGAGAAGCTGCACGGCTGTACCCACAGCGTGGTGCCCGACCGCATCGAAGCCGGCACTTTCCTCTGCGCCGTGGCCATGACCGGCGGGCAGGTGCGCCTGCAAAATGCTGCGCCCAAAACCATGGAAGCGGTGTTGGACAAGCTGGTGGAAGCCGGCGCGGAAATCCAAACCGGCGAAAATTGGATTGACATTAAAATGACGCAGCGTCCGAAAGCTGTAGACGTGCGCACCGTGCCGCATCCGGGTTTTCCCACCGATATGCAGGCGCAGTTTATGGCGATGAACGCGGTGGCCGAGGGCAGCAGCCGGATGGTGGAAACCATTTTTGAAAACCGCTTCATGCATGTGCCCGAGCTCAACCGTATGGGCGCGCATATCAGCGCCGAGGGCAATACCGCGCTGGTAAAAGGTGTGGAGCAACTTTCCGGCGCCACCGTGATGGCCACTGACTTGCGCGCTTCGGCCAGCCTGGTGATTGCCGGCCTGGTAGCCGACGGCGATACCATTGTGGAGCGCATCTACCACTTGGATCGCGGCTACGAGCATATCGAAGAGAAGCTGGGTAAAGTGGGCGCGAAAATCGAACGTTTGAAACAGTAGGCAGTTCTACCTGAAAAACCAACCGTAGGGTTTTCAGGTAGCCCCTCAAGCATCAGGAAGCAAAAACAGCCCGATATTCGGGCTGTTTTCCAATATTTGTTGGTTCTGATTAACGGCAGGACAAGCCCAAGATGGTGGGCGGGTTGCCGTTGGACAGTTTGATGCGGCAAGTGGTGCCGGAAGTGCCGGATACCACGGCATAGCGTGCACCGCCTTCGTTGCGGGTGCTGATATTCATCGGCTCTTTCACGCCCATGGATTTGGACGTTTGCGCCAAGTTTTGCACCAATTCAGGCGGCAGGCCGGAAGAGTCGTTGCCGATTTTTACACCGTCGGCCCATGCGGACGCAATCGGCAGCAAAGCCAGCATCAGAATAGTTAGTTTGCGTTGCATAGTTAGGTTCTCCTGTGAAAAATGGCTACCGTTGCCGGTAGCTGTGGAAACACTCTACTATATCGGAGTAAGGTTTGACAACGATTATGCCGCTTTTTACCTACGGCAGTGTCGGTAAGTGTCGCATTTTGTGGGCGAGTAATCTGATGGCTTTAAATAAATTTCTTTATAAATTAGCCTATTAGTTGTCTAATTTGCTGTCTAATGTGAAGCAGACGATAGCCAAGCGCGTACTGCCAATTAAATATTTTCAATGGATTGCCACACATGAACCGAAACAATTTCCCCCAATTGCCTGCCTACCGGCCGCCGTTTTGGCTGCGCGGCGGGCATTTGCAGAGCATTTGGCCGAAGCTGGTGCGCATTGGTAGCCCGGCCTACCGGCGCGAGCTTTTGCCCGACAGCCTGGGCGCCACTGAGGTGGCCTACGATTTTGTAGATGGTAAACGCCCCGATGCCCCGCTATTGATGCTGTTTCACGGGCTGGAAGGCAGCAGTGCCAGTCATTATGCCCGCGCCCTGATGTTTGCCGCGCAACGGCACGGCTGGCACGGCGTGGTGGCGCATTTCCGTAGCTGCGGCGAAGTGGAAAACCGCGCACCCGTGTTTTACCACTCCGGTGACAGCGCCGAAGTTGCACATATGCTGCAATTAATGCACTCGCGCTACCCGCGTATCTGCGCCGTCGGTATTTCCTTGGGCGGTAACGCATTGGCCAAATATCTGGCCGAACAAGGCAGCCGTGCCATTCCGCAGGCTGCTGCCGTGGTGAGCGCGCCGTTGGATTTAACCGCCGCCTCTCATCGGCTGGAGCAGGGCTTGAGCAAAATGCTGTATGCACCTTATTTCCTGCGTTCGCTGTTGCCTAAAGCCGCTGCTTGCGCCGCCCGTTTTCCGCAGATTGACGCCGCTGCCGTGCAAGCTGCCGCCAACCTCACCGATTTCGACAACAGCTTCACCGCCCCCGTGCACGGCTTTGCCGATGCCGCCGACTACTACCGCCGCTCCAGCGCCAAACCCCTGCTGCACCGAATCGCCGTGCCTACCCTGATTTTGAACGCACTCAACGACCCCTTCATTCCCGCCGAATCGCTGCCGCAGGCGAGCGACGTATCGCCAAGTGTTACTCTGTTGCAGCCCGAATACGGCGGCCACGCCGGCTTTCCCGGCACGGCTGATTTGAATTGGCTGCCGGATACCGTGTTGCGCTATTTCGACGGCGTGGCAGCACAGGCTACCTGAAAAGGTAGGAAGATTTTCAGGTAGCCTTGATATTAATAAACTGCCAAAATCAGCCAACCGACGCAGCCGAAAGAGCGTATAATGCCTGCCGTTTGAATTTTCCAACCATGAAGAGAGGCTGCCATGACTATCCGCTATAAGCGTGTTTTATTGAAACTTTCAGGTGAGGCATTGATGGGTAACGATGCCTTCGGCATCAACCGCACCACGATTATGGGCATTGTCGGGCAGATTGTGGAAATCGCCAAAATGGGCGTGGAAGTGGGCGTGGTGGTTGGCGGCGGCAACCTGTTTCGCGGTGTGGCCGCGCAGGCCAGTGATATGGACCGCGCCACTGCCGACTACATGGGCATGCTCGCCACGGTGATGAACGCCCTGGCCTTGAAAGATGCGTTTGAAAGCCTCGGCCAGCCCGCGCGCGTGCAATCCGCACTTTCCATGCAGCAGATTGCCGAGACCTATGCCCGCCCCAAAGCCATTCAATATTTGGAAGAAGGCAAAGTGGTGATTTTTGCCGCCGGCACGGGCAACCCATTCTTCACCACCGACACCGCCGCCGCGCTGCGCGGTGCGGAAATGAACTGCGACATCATGCTCAAGGCCACCAATGTGGACGGCGTGTACACCGCCGACCCGAAAAAAGACGCTTCGGCCACGCGCTATCAAGACATCACGTTTGACGAAGCCATCGTGAAAAACCTGAAAGTGATGGATGCCACCGCCTTGGCGCTGTGCCGCGAGCGCAAACTGAACATCGTGGTATTCGGCATTGCCAAAGAAGGCGCGCTCAAACGGGTGGTGCTGGGCGAAGACGAAGGCACTTTGGTGCATATTTGATTGAATTGGCAAGATTGCAGGCCGCTTCTCAATGGGAGGCGGCCTGATGTTTTGGCTTTCAGGTAGCCTGTTGCAGGGGGAGAGGCTACCTGAAAAACACCAACACAAAATCTGCCCAACCCGAAGTTGGTTTCCGCAGAAGTTCAACCTCCTCTGGCAATCTTGCTCCGGCCAGCTTTTCGCGCCGCAAAAAAAAACGCCCGTTGCCATAACGGGCGTTGGTGTATTGAACAAACCTGCTTATTTTTGCAGCAACACGCGCAGCATCCAGGCAGTTTTTTCATGGGTTTGCATACGGGTGGTGAGCAGGTCGGCGGTGGGTTCGTCGTTGGCTTCGTCCACAGCGGGGAACAGCTCGCGGCAGGTGCGGATCACGGTTTCCTGGCCTTCCACTAGCTCGCGAATCATAGTAGGAGCATCGTTGCTGCTTTGGCCGTCGGGGATAGAAGTGAGTTTGGCGAATTCGTTGTAGGAACCCGGTGCTTTGAAGCCCAGCGCGCGGATGCGTTCGGCAATTTCGTCCACGGCCAGCGCCAGCTCGTTGTATTGCTCTTCAAACATGGTGTGCAGGCTGTGGAACATTGGGCCTTCCACGTTCCAGTGGTAGTTGTGGGTTTTCAGATAGAGGGTGTAGGTGTCGGCCAGCACTTTAGATAAGCCTTGGGCGATGGTTTGGCGTTGGGTTTCGTTGATACCGATGTTGATGCTCATGATGGCTCCTTATTAAACAGAGTTGGGAAAAAGAATTACTGTTTGATTGGCAGCCATTGTAGTGTTGGTTATTTTATTTTTCCAATTAAAAATTGCTTTTCGATTGATTTTTTATTTTAATACCCAGAAGAAGGCTACCTGAAAGGTTTCAGGTAGCCTTTATTATGTTTTATATGTTTGAAAGATTGGCTATAAAAGGAGAGCGTGGGCATTCGCTGCTACTCTAGCGCAGCACTTCCTGTTCGGGCGAGTCGTTGCGGGTTTGCAGGCGCACGCTGTGCTGGCTGACGCTCCAGCATTGGGCATTGGCGCTGCGGCTGCACAGGCGCTTGCCGTCGCTATACCATTCTTGATTGCGCTTGCCGGTGCAGGATTCGAGGGTGATGTTGCTGCCGGTTTGGGTAAGGCATTGGCCATTTTGGCGGATGGTGCCGTTGCGGACTATACGTTCGAAATATTGGTTGGGCATGTTACGGCAGGGGTGAAGGGTGAGGGTACGGTTGTGGACGGTGATGCATTCGCTGCCGATACGCATGGTGTCGCCATCGGGGAGCTTGGATTCGGATTGTTTTTCGCGGGCAAAAGCAGTGCTGCTCGGGGCTTTGGTGTGGAGTTTGGGTGCATTGGGCGGGATGGGGCGCACGGGGCAATAGGGCAGAGGGCAGGCGGTGAGGAGGAGGGCGGAGAGCAGGATGAGGCGGTGCATGGGGTTATCCTCGTGGTTTCAGGTAGCCTTTTATATAGTGAGGCTGGGAATATGGCATAATTTACTGCTGTGGAATTTAGCAAATGCTGGCTTGATAGGAAAGTAGTTTGCGCAGATTCAAGGCTACCTGAAAATTTAGCGGGCTGAAGATAGGATATGGGAAATCGGCATCATCATGATGTGGTTTATCAGTCTGGAGAGACGGCGGATGCGCGGTTTATGGTGGCGGCGTGCCCGGCGGCCGGAAAACCTTGCCGCAGCGGGCAAAGCAAGGTAGTATCCCGCTCGTTATGCACTATTGCCGTGGCAGCCGGAAGGCTACCTGAAAACATCTCAATTAAGGAAACCCTATGATCAAAGAAATCCAAACCTCAGCCGAAACCAAGATGCAGCGTTCGGTGGAAGTGCTGCGCGAAAACTTAGCCAAAGTGCGCACCGGCCGCGCCCACACCGGTCTGCTCGACCAGGTGGAAGTGGAATACTACGGCAGCATGGTGCCGGTGAGCCAGGTGGCCAACGTAACCCTGCTCGACGCGCGCACCATTAGCGTGAAGCCCTATGAGGGCAATATGGCCGCCGCCGTGGAAAAAGCCATCCGCGATTCCAACCTCGGCCTGAACCCCGCTTCTATGGGCGACCTTATCCGCGTGCCGATGCCGATGCTCACTGAAGAGCGCCGCAAAGACCTGATTAAAGTAGTGCGCGGCGAAGCCGAAGACGGCCGCGTGTCTATCCGCAACGTGCGCCGCGATGCCAACGATCACATCAAAAAATTGCTGAAAGACAAAGAAGTGTCGGAAGACGATGCCCGCCGCGGCGAAGAGCAGATCCAGAAGCTCACCGACAAATACATCGCCGAAGTGGATAAACTGCTGGAGCATAAAGAAGAAGATTTGATGGTGGTGTAAACCATCCGAGCGATACGGCGGCACGGGCTGATATATTTGCCCGTGCCGCCTCAGGCTACCTGAAACCTGCCTAGCCCGAGGAAAGCATATGAGCAGCAGCACCCAAAGCATCCCCGAACGCACCAACATCCCGCGCCATGTTTGCGTGATTATGGACGGCAACGGTCGTTGGGCGAAAAAACGCCTACTGCCGCGCGTGATGGGGCACAAACGCGGCCTCACCGCCCTGGAAAACCTAGCCGCCCGCTGCGCCGAGCTCGGCGTGGAATACCTCACCGTATTCGCCTTTTCCACCGAAAACTGGCGCCGCCCCGAAGACGAAGTTTCCTTTTTAATGAAACTGTTTTTGCAGGCGCTAGACGGGAAGGTGGCCAAAATGCACCAAAACAACCTGCGGCTCAAAGTAATCGGCAACCGCAGCCGCTTCCCCGCCGCGATTGTGGAAGGCATCGAAGCCGCCGAACGGCTCACCGCCGACAACACCGGCCTCACGCTCACCGTGGCTGCCGACTACGGCGGCCGCTGGGATATCCTGCAAGCTGCCAACCGGCTGATTGCCGAAGGCAAAAGCGAAATCACCGAAGACGACCTCTCCCAGCGCCTTTCCTTGGCCGAAGCCCCCGAGCCCGACCTGTTTATCCGCACCGGCGGCGAAACCCGCATCAGCAACTTCATGCTTTGGCAAATGGCCTATGCCGAGTTTTATTTCACCGACGCGCTGTGGCCGGATTTCGACGCTGCCGAGTTCGACCGTGCCATTTCTTCCTTCCGGGTGCGCGAACGCCGTTTCGGCCGCACCAGCGAACAACTGCCGCCGGAACAGCAGCGCGGTTGAGTTGTTGGTTTTCCATCGGGTAGGGCGGCGATGGGCGGATGTCTGTTGCCGCTTTGTTTTAGCGCTACAACTCAAGCTCATACTATGAACTATAGTGAATTTTCCATCCACATCGAAAACCTCCGCCAATCATTCGCCAACCGTAATCTCGAAGACTATCTCCTGGCGCTCTATGCCCTGTTGCAAAGCCAACAGGATGCCGTTTGCACTCCCACCCTCTGCCTCAGCCTACTGCAAGAAGCCTTTACTGCTCCGCCTGCCCCGTTTAACGAACAATGGCTGCTCATCCGCCAGATGCCCGATGGGCAGCTGAAAACAAGCGATCCGTGGCAATACGCCTGCGCCGTGATTATTTTTCAGGTAGCCGAGTTGCACCGCATGCGTGGCCAAGAGCTGCAAAATGAATTGTGCCACTACGGCATCACCTCCGAAACCGGCTATAGCTGGTACAACTTCGACCCGCTCACCCTTTTGGAATGCGGTGCGCAGGGGTTGGAAGATAGTTTGGGGGAAGAAGTGGTTGTGGCAGATGATTGGTCGCTGTTGGGCGATTTGTTGGACTTAGGGCGTTATTACGAATAAGTAGTGCGAAAGGCTACCTGAAAATTTCAGGTAGCCTTTACTTTGGACAGCCAAAACCGTTTGCGCTAAAATGCCGCGTTTTCCGTTTTTCCCTGATTAGACTGAAAGAGATATAAATTATGAAAACCGCACAAGAATTGCGCGCCGGCAACGTATTCATGGTGGGCAGCGAGCCGATGGTGGTACAGAAAACCGAATACATCAAAGGCGGCCGCTCCTCTGCCAAAGTAAGCATGAAGCTGAAAAACCTGCTCACCGGCGCAAACAGCGAAACCATCGTGAAAGCCGATGATAAGTTTGACGTTATCCAGCTCGACCGCAAACAATGCACCTACAGCTATTTTGCCGACCCGATGTATGTATTCATGGACGAAGAGTTCAACCAATACGAAGTTGAAGGCGAAAACATCGGCGACAACCTGAAATTCATCGTAGACGGCATGGAAGATGTGTGCGAAGTAACCTTCTACGAAGGCAACCCGATTTCCGTGGAATTGCCCACCATCATCGTGCGCGAAGTGGAATACACTGAGCCCGCCGTTAAAGGCGATACTTCCGGCAAAGTGATGAAACCCGCACGCCTCGTGGGCGGTACCGAAATCCAAGTGATGGCCTACATTGAAAACGGCGACAAAGTGGAAATCGACTCCCGCACCGGCGAATTCCGCAAACGCGCCTAATTGCCGAATCTGGCCGGTATAGCTCAGTTGGTAGAGCAGCGCATTCGTAATGCGAAGGTCGGGGGTTCGACTCCCTTTACCGGCACCAATCCAAGCCCCGCTTTTCGCGGGGCTTTTTGCTGGCTGGTTTCAGGTAGCCTATATGCTTTACTTCTTCAAGCGTAATATTTCGCGCAGGGTGCCGTCGTACAGCCAAATCATGGCACATAGGGCATACAGGCAGGCGGATGCGGGGGCATTGCCGCTGCGCATCATTTCGAGTGCTACCGGATCGCGCCACGACCAATACAGCCAGTAGATGCCGTCAACAGAAAACCACATGCCAAACAAGGCCAGCGGCAAGTATTTCCACTGCCGACGCGCCAACGTGCGTGAAGTGATGGGGGCGAACAAGTAGGTGCTGAAGGCCATCAGGAAACTGATGGGAATATCCCAGTCGGGTGCGGGCTGGAGGTAGGAGCCGACAATGAGGATGGCAATGCCGCAGGCAAGCGAAAACAGCTTCCAGGGGCGGAGGTAGTCGTGAAGGGAAACGAGCGGCACTTTCAGGTAGCCTTTCTTGAATGGGCAGGTAGTGGATGACGGACAACTTTTCACGCAGCCAAGGCTACCTAAAAAATAGTTGATTAAGCCAGCCTAGTGCTTGCACTAAGAAGAAATAATGTGGCGGCATGGGTATTGCACGAACAGTACGGGCAGGAAAACCGGATGTGCTTAGGTGGAAAGTTTGCGCAAAAAAGAGCAAGCGCTGAATTTATATCGGCAAAAAGGCTACCTGAAACTTTTCAGGTAGCCTTTTACCTACCAAATAGGTTGCAACAAAGTGGAGCTAGCCTTCATCACCGTGCCGGAATGGTGCCCATGCGGCGGGTGAGGGAAGTGTGCGGCTCGTTGAACAGGCTGGCGTAATAGGTGGCGTTGGTCATCACGCGTTTAACATAGTCGCGGGTTTCATCAAACGGGATGGTTTCGGCATACACCGCGCCTTCGAGAGCTGTGGAGGCCTGCCAGTTGCGGGCGCGGCCGGGGCCGGCGTTGTAGCCGGCGGTGGCGAGCACTTCATTACCCAACCGATTGCGGGCATCACCCAGATACCAAATGCCCATGCGGATATTACCTTCGATGGTGTGCAATTCGGCAGGATCCATGCCGATTTTGCCGGCGATTTCGCGGGCGGTGGCGGGCATCACCTGCATCAGGCCGGTGGCGCCCACGCGGGATCGCACGCCGATCATGAAGCGGCTTTCTTGGCGGATGATGCCGTAGGCCCAGGCGGGGTCGATATTGGCTTGGGCGGCGTAGCGGCTCACGCTGTCGCGGAAGGGAGAGATATAGCGCAGGTTGTAGTTGATTTGGCTGTTGGTTTTATCGGCGGCATAAATGCCCATCTCGTAGAAGCCGGCATCATGGGCAAGCTTGGAGGCGGCGAGTAGGGCGGGTTCGTTAAAGCCGTCCACGGCATAGCGCCACTCGGCCTGGGCTTGTTTGCGCATATCCCAATCGCCGCTGCGCTGGGAGGCGCGGAATAAGTTGAGCGCGCGGGAAACCGCACCGTCGGCGGCCACTTGTCCGGTTTGGCTGCTGCCGGGCTCGGCGGCGGTGTTGCGGGTGTCCACTTTACCGCCGAGGGCTTCGGTGGCAAGCAGGGCATAGAAATTGCGGCCGGAGGCAGCGGCTTGGCGATAGTACTGCTGGGCTCGGGCGGAATCGCCGCTGGCGGCCAGGCTGCGGGCAAGCCAATATTGCCAGGTGGGGTCAGCACGCAGGGTGTCGGGCATAGCTTCGATGATGTTTTGCAGCTCGCTCCAGCGGCTGAGGCGCAGAGCGCTGCGGGCATACCATTCCCAGTGTTCTTTGCCCAGCTGGCTGCGGTCGGCACGGTTGAAGGCGTCGAGCGCGGCAGGGAAGCGCTGGTTCAGCGCGTAGTGGTGGCCGAGCACGGCCCAGGCGAAGCCGGTTTGGGCCGGGCTGAGGTTGGCGGAGAGACTTTGCAGGCGTTGGGCGGCATCGGCCTGTTTGCGGGCATTTTGGCCGATTACGCTGTGTAGTAGGGCTTCACGGCCGCCTTGGCTGTCGGGCGTGGCGCTGGTGAGGGGCTCGGGCAGGGGAGAGCCTAAGGCAGCGGCCAGGCGGCGGGCGTCGCTGATTTGGTTGTTGGCCAGCAGGCCGCGCACGCGCCGCCAAGCGGCATCGGCGGGCAGTCTGCCTTGGGCGGCGAGCTGGTCGAGCAGGCGGTTGCAGCCTTCGGGTTGGCGGCCGAGTTCGGCCAGCACTTCTTGGGTGGCATTTTGATTTTCCTGCCCGGCCAGCGCGGCATAGCAGCGGGTTTCTTTATCGCGGTCGGCGGGTTTCAGGTAGCCGTATTGCCGAACAAACTCTTGCCATTGGCCGTTGCGGCCGAGCTGTTTGAGCCACTGGTTGCGCAGGCTGTTGGCCATGGCGCTGGGCTGGGCTTGGGCGAGGAATTGGGCGGCCTGGCTGGCATCGCCCTGTTTGAGCGCGGCTTGGGCGGACTGGAAGATCTGGTAATCGGCCAGCACTTTATCTTCGGAATCGCTGCGGCGGCCGCCGGGCAGCTGGACGGCGGCACTGCTATCGGCATTGATGGGCTCGACCGGGGTTTCGGTTTGGCTGGAGCAGGCGGCGAGCAGGCCGGCAGCGAGGAGGGAGAGACTGTGTTGATATACTATTTTTTTCATGCTTGATGTCGGTTTGGATAATTCGGAATGGCCTAAGGCTACCTGAAAGCGGCGGGGCAATGAAGCGGCAGGCGCGAACAGACGGCGGGTTTTACTGCTTTTTACTTGCGAGCCGGGTTTCAGCCAGCCGGTTGTTCGGTAAGGCTACCTGAAAGTACGGCTTCAATAAAGTTGAAATGAGCTTGTAGGTTGCTGCAAGACTAAACATTTCAGCTAGTCCTTTGCTCCGTGTTCAGCCAATACGTTTGAACGGGGGCAGGCAGGCGAGGAGTTGTTTGCCGTAGCGGGCGGTGAGGATGCGGTTGTCGAGGATGGTGACGCGGCCGTAGTCGTGTTCGGTGCGGATGAGGCGGCCTACGGCTTGGGTGAGTTTGATGCCGGCTTCGGGCACGGTGATTTCCATGAAGGGGTTGCCGCCGCGCTGTTCTATCCAGCGGCTGCGGGTTTTTTCGATGGGGTGGTCGGGCATGGTGAAGGGCAGTTTGGCGATGATGACGTGGGCGCAGTCGCTGCCGGGCAGGTCGAGGCCTTCGGCGAAGCTGTCGAGCCCGAACAGGATGCTGGCGCGGCCTTCGGCGATGGCTTGGCGGTGGCGTTCGAGCAGGATGGCTTTGGGCAGGTCGCCTTGGATGAGCAATAGGGGCAGGTGGCTTTCAGGTAGCCTTAAGGCCACGTCTTGCATCTGTTTGCGCGAGGAGAACAAAACGAGGGTGCCGACGGCTTCTTCAGGGCTGATGAGCTTGGGCAGCCATTCGGCGATTTCGGCTGTATGGGCGTCGGCCTGCTTGGGACTGGCGGCCACGGGCGGGATGTAGAGCTCGCCTTGGGCGGGGAAGTTGAAGGGGCTTTCCAGCGCGAGGGTGGTGGTTTCAGGCAGCCATTGCAGGCCGGTTTGTTTCAATAAATGGTCGAAGCTGCCGAGCGATTGCAGGGTGGCGGAGGTGAGGATGGCACCGGCGGCGCGGCGCCACAGGCCGGCGGCGAGCATGGCGGCGGCGCTCACGGGGGAGGCGTGGAAGGAGTAGTCGGTTTTGTCGCTGTTGTGGCTGCATTCGATCCATTTGGCCAGCGGCGGGGCGTCGCCCGCGGGCTCGGTGGCGAGTAAGTCCCACACGGCGCTGATTTGCTCGATGCGGGCGCGGAAGATGCCGAATTCGCTGCTGAGGCGGTCGATTTGGGCGCTGTCGCTGTCTTTTTCGCGGCGGGCGGCGGCGAGGGCGTCGTTGAGACCGTTGGCGTGTTTGTAGAGGCTTTGCGCGGCGGCGGCGGTGTTGGATACGAGCAGGGCGAGTTCTTCGGGGATTTGGCCGTCTTGCCACAGCCATTGCGGATCACGGCCGCTGTCGTTGTAGGCGAGCTCGGGGGTGTCGCCGAGGTGGAACTGCCATTCGTAGAGGCTGTCGAGCAGGGCGGCGGCGGCTTCGTCGGCCAGGTTGGCCAAATCGGCTTTGTCGGCCACGGCGGCGATTTTGTCGGTGATTTGCGGCAGTTTTTCCAGCGCCCATACGGCTTGGTTCAGCGAATGCTCGGCGGCAAACTGGTTGAGGGCTTTTTTGGGCAGGTGGTGTGCTTCGTCGATGCAGTAGAAGCTGTGTTCGGGTGCGGGCAGGATTACGCCGCCGCCCATGCCGATGTCCACCATGAGCAAATCGTGGTTGCTCACCACCACATCCACGGTTTCGAGCGTGTCGCGGGCAAGGTAGAAGGGGCATTCGGGGCGGTTGGGGCAGGCGGCTTTGAGGCAGCCGTAGTTGTCGTTGTTTACCTTGAGCCAGAGGGTGTCGTCGATTTTCTCCGGCCAGGTGTCGCGGTCGCCGTTGAAGCGGCGTTCGGCGAAGGCGTCGGCCAGCTCGCGCAGGGTTTGGATTTCTTCGGGCTTGGGTTTGCTGTCCCACAGGATTTGCGGAGTGTCGAAGCCGGCCAGGCTTTGCTGCGCCTGGCTTTGGGTGAGCTGGTAGAGCTTGTAGGGGCAGAGGTAGCGGCCGCGCCCTTTGGCCAGGGCAAAGGTGAGATCGAGCCCGCTTTTTTCCACCAAAAACGGTAAATCGCGCCCCACCAGCTGCTCTTGCAGCGCCACGGTGGCGCTGGATACCACCAGCCGCTTGCCGCGCGTTTGCGCCATGATGCCGCCGGCTAAAAGATAGGCTAGGCTTTTGCCCACGCCAGTGGGCCCTTCGATCACGGCAATGCTCTCGCCCTCACGCTTGGGCGGCTCTTCGCCGTCGGCTTTTTCCAGCGTGCGCGACAGGGTATTGGCCACGGCGGCCAGCATTTCGCGCTGCGCTTTGCGCGGGCGGAAATGGGGCAGGTTTTCGCTGATGGCTTGGTAGTGGCGGCGGATGGCGCCTTTTTCTAAATCGGTGAGCATGGCGGTGGCGGCTGGAAAGAAGCGGGTATTATAGAAGATTATGGGAGGGCTTGGGCGGGAGTGGAGGCTACCTGAAAAATATGGAACAGGGCAGAGAAGGCATAGGTGTTCCAAAATCAAAATAAGACAACGCCATATTCTTCATGGAGACGGCTATAGTGAATTAACAAAAACCAGGACAAGGAGGCGAGCCGCAGACAGTACAGATAGTACGGCAAGGCGAGCCAACGCTGTACTGGTTTTTGTTAATTCACTATATAAACTTTCAGGTAGCCTGTTGCGCGATAAAGGCTACCTGAAACCCGATGGCATACAGAATGAAAGGCAAGTACAATCCGCCGCATCAACCATCAAACAGCTGGAGAGTGAAATGTCTGAACTCTTGGAATTTTTCCGCACCGAAACCGTGGGTGCGGCGGCAGAAACGCTGGATTTTTGGCTCAACGAATGCAGTTTGGACGAAGCACCTTCGGCTGAGGAAGTGGCGCAGTGGCAGGCGGTGCTGGACGAGCGCGGCGGGCGGTTTGTGCGACTGGCGATGATGTGTGCCGATTGGCTTGAGGAGCACCAGGCGTGAACCGCTGGCTGTGGCTGAGCATTTTGTGGTTTGCGGGCATGATGTATGCCTTGCTGCTGCATCAGGGCGGCAACGCGCCGCTGCCGTTTGCCCATTTCGATAAAGTGGTGCACGCGGCTTTGTTTTTCGGCCAGTTTTGGCTGCTGGCTAAAGTGTTTTTGCTGCGGCGGCGGCCTGTGCCGTGGAAAGCTTTGCTGCTGGCGGCGCTGGTATTGGCTGCGGGCAGCGAGTGGGCGCAAGGGGCGCTCACGGTATCGCGGCAGGCCGATTGGCGTGATGCGGCAGCAGATATGGCCGGTGCGGCGGCAGCGCTGTATTTTGCCGCGCAGGTGCAGGCGGCGCGTGCCGGTAAGCGGTCGGGCTTGGGTGAAAAGTGTTGAGATGATGCTTGCTAAACGCCGTTCCCGGGCTTATAATGCACCTTCTTTCGGAATGTAGCGCAGTCTGGTAGCGCACTTCGTTCGGGACGAAGGGGTCGGAGGTTCGAATCCTCTCATTCCGACCAGCTTTTCAAAAAGACTTGGTGCTGCCAAGTCTTTTTGTTTTGGTGCGGCGCAAACGCTGTGCCGCTCTCAATCTTAAAGGCTACCTGAAACTTAGGTTTCGGCCAGGCTGAATATTTCCCGTTCCATCCAGTTATTGCAAAGAAATTCGTTATGAACGCCTCTCTTATCCAAGATCTGCAAGCGCGCGGCCTGATCGCGCAAACCACCGACATCGAAGCTTTGAGCACGTTGTTGAACGAACAGAAAATCGCCCTCTACTGCGGTTTCGACCCGACTGCCGACAGCCTGCATATCGGTCACTTGCTGCCCGTATTGGCCTTGCGCCGTTTCCAACAGGCCGGGCATACGCCGATTGCTTTGGTGGGCGGTGCGACCGGCATGATCGGCGACCCCAGCTTCAAAGCGGTGGAGCGCAGCTTGAATTCCGCCGAAACCGTTGCCGGCTGGGTAGAAAGCATCCGCAACCAACTGAAACCGTTTTTGAGCTTTGAAGGCGAAAACGCCGCCATTATGGCGAACAACGCCGACTGGTTCGGCAGCATGAACTGCCTCGATTTCCTGCGCGACATCGGCAAGCATTTCTCCGTCAACGCCATGCTGAACAAGGAATCCGTCAAACAGCGTATCGACCGCGATGACGTGGGCATTTCCTTCACCGAGTTCGCCTACACGCTGCTGCAAAGCTATGACTTTGCCGAGCTGAACAAACGCCACGGTGCAACGCTGCAGATCGGCGGTTCCGACCAATGGGGCAACATCACCAACGGCATCGACCTGACCCGCCGTTTGAACCAAAAACAAGTATTCGGCCTGACCCTGCCGCTGGTCACCAAATCCGACGGCACCAAATTCGGCAAAACCGAAGGCGGCGCGGTATGGCTGAACGCGAAGAAAACCTCGCCGTATCAGTTCTACCAGTTCTGGCTGAAGGTGGCCGACGCTGATGTATATAAATTCCTGAAATACTTCACCTTCCTGTCCATCGAAGAAATCGCCGCCATCGAAGCTAAAGACAAAGCCAGCGGTACCAAGCCCGAAGCGCAACGTATCCTCGCCGAAGAAATGACCCGCCTGATTCACGGCGAAACTGCCCTGCAAGCCGCGCAGCGCATTACTGAAAGCCTGTTTGCCGAAGACCAAAGCAGCCTGACAGAAAGCGACTTCGAACAGCTCGCCCTCGACGGCCTGCCCGCGTTTGAAGTTTCAGGTAGCCTCAATGTGGTGGAAGCCTTGGTGAAAACCGGTTTGGCTTCGTCCAACAAAGAAGCGCGCGGTTTTGTGAACAGCAAAGCGGTATTGCTCAACGGCCAAGCCGCCGAATTGAACAATCCGAACCACGCTGCCGAACGCCCCGACGATGCCTATCTGCTGGCCGACGCGCACAAACGCTTCGGCAAATACACCATCCTCCGCCGCGGCAAACGCAACCACGCGCTTTTGGTGTGGCAATGAGTTGAATGAAAACCAAAGGCTACCTGAAAACCCAGCCGCCCAGGCCGGATTTTCAGGTAGCCTTATTTTTAGGTTTGCGCTTTGAAAACACAGCTTATTTTCCTAGGATAAAGGCTACCTGAAACCGATTTTCCGGCTGCTGTTCAGGTTGTCGGCAAGGTTGTTTTCATCGTATGATTCTGCCTCCGGCCAGCCGGCAGACAGTAGATTTTGCAGAACAGGCAGGCCATCAGCCTGTTCTGCAAAATCTAATTGAAATCAGAAAGCTGAACATGCTACAGGCAATCAACCCAATCCGGCTGGCCGATAATTCAGGCCGCCCGCCGGAAACCATTTTGGTGAACGTAACGCCGCAGGAAACACGCGTGGCGCTGTTGGAAGAAAACAAAGTGTGCGAACTGCACATTGACCGCAACAGCGGCCACGGGCTGGTGGGCAATATTTATTTGGGCGTGGTCAAACGCGTGCTGCCCGGCATGCAGAGCGCCTTTATCGACATCGGCTTGGAGCGCGCCGCCTTTTTGCACATCGTGGACGTGCTCGAACAGCGGCAGAAGCCGGAGGAAACCCAGCGCATCGAGCATATGCTGTTTGAAGGGCAAACCATCTTGGTGCAGGTGATTAAAGACCCGATTAACAGCAAAGGCGCGCGCCTTTCCACCCAAATCTCCCTGGCCGGCCGCTTTCTCGTGTATCTGCCGCAAGACAACCACATCGGTATTTCCCAGCGTATTGAAGACGAAGAAGAGCGCAACGAATTGCGCACCCGCCTCAAAGCCCTGCTGCCCGAAAATGCCGGCGGCTACATCATCCGCACCAGCGCCGAAAACGCCCGCGATGAAGAATTGCAGGCCGACATCGACTACCTGTCCAAGCTGTGGCAAGACATTCTCGCCCGCTCCAAAACCAGCCCGGCCGAAACCATGCTGTATCAGGATTTGCCCCTGAGCCTGCGCGTTCTGCGCGATATGTTCAACAGCAACACCCAGAAAATCTTCGTCGATTCCGCCAATAATTACCGACTGATGCGGGAATTTGCCCAGCAATACGTGCAGGGGGCGGTGGAACGCATCCAACACTATCAGGGTGAAAAACCCTTGTTTGAGCTCTATCATGTGGAGCAGGAAATCAACCAGTCGCTCAAGCCTCGTGTGGATTTAAACTTCGGCGGCTACCTGATTATCGAGAGCACCGAAGCCATGACCACCATCGACGTAAACACCGGCGGCTTCGTGGGCGCGCGCAATTTCGACGAAACCATCTTCAAAACCAACCTCGATGCCTGCCACGCCATTGCCCGCGAGCTGCGCCTGCGCAACCTCGGCGGCATGATTATTGTGGATTTCATCGATATGGTCAGCGAAGAGCACCGCCAGGCCGTATTGGGCGAAATGGCCAAAGCCCTGCGCTTCGACCGCACCCGCGTTACCCTCAACGGCTTTACCAGCCTGGGGCTGGTGGAGCTCACCCGCAAACGTTCGCGCGAAAACCTCAACCACATCCTGTGCGAATCCTGCCCCACCTGCCAGGGCAGGGGCTACCTGAAAACCGCGCAAACCGTGTGCTACGAAATCCAACGCGAAATCGTGCGCGAATCCCGCCGCTTCGATGCCCGCGAATTCCGCATCCTCGCCGCGCCGGCTGTTATCGATTTGTTTTTAGACGAAGAATCGCAATCGCTCGCGCTGTTGATTGATTTTATCGGCAAGCCCGTTTCCCTGATGGTGGAAAGCAGTTATACGCAGGAGCAGTTTGATATTGTGCTGCTGTGATGGGGTTGGGTGGCATAAAGGCCGGCTGAGAACGCAACGCAGCAAGTTGCTGCGAAGCCAAGATGTTTAGCCGGCTTTTTGTTTGCTAGGAAGGATTTGAACAGATTGGCGATTACAGTAAGAGAAAAGGCTACCTGAAACTATTTTCAGGTAGCCTTTTGCGTTGTGCGGAGATTATTTCTTCAGCGAATCACGAATTTCGCGCAACAGCAGGATTTCTTCGGAGGGCTCGGCAGGAGCCTCTTCCGGAGCGGCTTTTTGCAGTTTGCTGATGCCTTTGATCACGGCAAAAATAGCGGTGGCGATAATCAGGAAGCTGATCACGGTGTTGATAAACAGGCCGATATTCAGGGTAACCGCGCCGGCAGCTTGGGCGGCGGCCAGGGTGGCGTAACCGTTGGCAGGCGCATCGGCACCTGCTTTCAGGGTGATGAACAGGTTGGAGAAGTCCACGCCGCCCAGAATCAGGCCGATAGGCGGCATGATCACGTCGTCTACCAATGATTTGACGATGCCGGAGAAGGCGGTGCCGACTACCATACCGACGGCGAGGTCGATTACGTTGCCGCGCATGATGAAAGCTTTGAATTCGTCGCGTAATGCCATGTGTGTTTCCTTGGAATGGTTAAAAATGGCGGCATGATAAAGGTTTTAGCCGCCGACGTCTTGTAAGTTGCGGATAAATTTTGTTAATTGTGGCTGAATGGCGGGGAAGGCAACAGATTATTCGATTTCGCTGCTGTTGGCTGGCAGGATATGGCGGCAGAAACGCCAATCAGCAACGGCTTGGTCGTCGATATAGGCTTGCGGTTTGGGCAGGAAGGCTTGGAAACAGTGGGCGATTCCCAGCTCTTCGGCGCTGGCGCGGGCGTAGTCGGCACCGCCGCTGCTCCACAAGTAGAGCAGATGGCCGGCGTCGTGCAGGCGGCGGATGTGGGCGATTACGGCGGCCATGGGGATACGAGTTTGGCCAACGCTGCGGACGAGGGTGTCGTCAACATCGACGAATATGGTTTTGGGGCGGGGCGTATTCATGTGAGGCTACCTGAAAAAAAGACCGGGCTGAAGCGCTGCATTTCATACGGCTATATTGCTGCCGGGTATGGAAGGAGGGCTTCAGCCTGATTTGTCAAAGCTGGTGCAGGTAAGGCACAAACCCAGGCTGTTGCCTGTGCTGCTTTATTCCGGGTGCATCAGTGCCTGGATTTCAGCCAGGGAAATATCGGGCACGGCGCCGTGGCGGGTAACGTTGAGCGCACCGATGGCGCAGGCGAAGGCCAGTGTGTCTTCGGGGCTGGCGCCGGAGAGCATTTGGAACAGGAAACCGGCAAGGAAGCTGTCGCCCGCGCCCACGGAATCGGCCATGCTCACGCGGAAGCCGTGGTGGGCGAGGATTTTGCCGTGGCGGAAATACACCGCGCCATGCTGACCGAGGGTGATGCAGATGTGGGCGGTGTCGGTGTGGCCGGCGAGGTAGCGCAGGTTTTGTTCGAGGCTGTGGTAGGGCGAGCCGAAGGCGGCGGAGAGCTCGTAGAGTTCCTCGTCGTTGAGCTTGATGAGGTCGGCATGGCGCATGAGGCTGAGCACGCGTTCGGGCTCGTAATGCGGCTTGCGCAGATTGACATCGAGCACGCGGAAGCGGGCGGCGGGCAGGATTTGCTCCAATGCAGCACGGGATACGGGATCGCGCCCGGAGAGGCTGCCATACACGAGCACGTCGGATTCGGCCACGCGCGCAAGCGCTGCTTCGGTTGCGCTGATTTTATCCCAGGCGCAGGGATAGACGATGTCGTAGCTGGCGCTGCCGTCGAGCTTGAGCAGCACTTTCACCAGGCTGGTGGCGTGTTCTTCATCGGTTTGCACCAAATCGGCGGCCACGTTGCGCGCGGCAATCTGGCGCAGCAGCTCTTCGCCGTCGGCATCGCGGCCGCGCCGGCTGATGATGCTGCAGTCCGCGCCGAACGAGGCCAGGCGTACCAAAACATTGAGCGGCGCGCCGCCGAGGGCTTTGCCGCCGGGGAAGTCGTCCCACAATACTTCGCCGAAGCTGCTGATTTTCATATTTGCTCTCTAAAAATGGATGGTGGGAATGCTAGCTGAAAGTTTTCAGGTAGCCTCTGGGTTGAAAAGTTTTATTTATTGGCCAGCGGATAATCGGTTGGCATGGTGTATTCTCCTGCAGCGGCATCATAGTGGATGATAAAAGCTTGGTTGCGGTAGTGTTTGAAGCCGTTAAAGCCCGACACGCTCAGCCGCAGGGGGTAGAAGCCTGCATTGGGGCGGGCGTGGGTTAGGATGCGGAAAGAAGAAGTGGTTAATCGATACCACTTCGCGCGGCATTCGCGGCGTTCGGCGGCGGTAAGCGGCTTACCCGAATCAGGATTGGTTTGGCAATTATTTAAACCATATCCGTTGGTTGTATTGCTTGTGATAGTGCTTCGACCAATCTTCCCTGCGCCGTTGTGGGTGAAAAGTATATATTCCGAGCTGCTGTAACCGTCACTTAGATACGACATAGGCGTCATGAAGCCCCAACGGTCTTTGCCGAAGCGGAGGAACGACCAATATTTAGCCTCAGGGGCATAGCCGTATGTGCCAATTTGATTGTAGGCGCGCACTGCCAGCGGTTGCCAGCCTCCGGATACCTGTTTCAACACGAATATGCCCGCCAAACCCGATTGAACCCGGCCTCCGATGCTTTCGCCCCGATTAAAATCAAAGTTGTCGCCGGTGTAGAGCAGATACATCAGCTTGCCTTGCGCGGTTTGGCGGATTTCGCTTTTGATTTGGCGCATACAGTATTCGCCGCCGAAGCTGGTTTCGGTTACGTTTAACGCATCGATATCGACACGGTAGCAATGGTGTTGCTGCGAATATTGCCGATAGTAGCGCTGCACAATTTGTTGTGGCGTTTGCGGTTGGGGTGCAGTTTTGATAAACCTGCGGTATGAGGAGAATGTTTTTACTTGCGGCAATGTTTGTGCGAAGCTGCCGACGGCCGCTAAAAGCAGAATGGGGAAAAACAGTTTTCGCATAATCATATAGCTAGGCTAAATTCAAGCAGGTGATGAGGCTACCTGAAACATATTTTTCAGGTAGCCTTTATGCGCTTTACACATTAAACAGGAAGTGCATCACATCGCCGTCCTGCACTACATATTCCTTGCCTTCCACGCGCATTTTGCCAGCTTCTTTGGCTTTGGCTTCGCCACCGAGCGAGACAAAATCGTTGTAGGAAATCACTTGGGCGCGGATGAAGCCGCGTTCGAAGTCGGTGTGAATCACGCCGGCAGCCTGCGGGGCGGTGTCGCCTTTGTGAATCGTCCACGCGTGGACTTCTTTCACGCCGGCGGTGAAGTAGGTTTGCAGGCCGAGCAAGTCGTAGCCCGCGCGGATCAGGCGGTTCAGGCCGGGTTCTTCCAAGCCCATTTCGGCGAGGAATTCGGTTTTTTCGTCGTCTTCCAACTCGGCGATTTCGCTCTCCATCGCGGCGCAAACGGCAACCACGGGGGCGTTTTCTTTTTCAGCCAATGCTTTCAGGCGGTCGAGGTGCGGGTTGTTGTCAAAACCGTCTTCGGCCACGTTGCCGACATACATGGCGGGCTTGGCGGTCAGCAGGAACAGCGGTTTGAGCATGGCGAGCTCGTCTGCGTCTAAGCCGAAGGAGCGTACGGGTTTGCCTTCGTTGAGGTGCGGCAGGATTTTTTTGCACAGTTCCACCAATTTTTGCGCGTCTTTGTCGCCGGAGCGGGCGCGTTTTTCTTCGCGGACGATGGCTTTCTCAACGCTGGCGAGGTCGGCCAATGCCAGTTCGGTGCCGATGGTTTCGATATCGGCAATCGGATCGACTTTGCCGGAAACGTGCACGATGTTGTCGTTGTCGAAGCAGCGTACGACGTTCACGATGGCGTCGGTTTCGCGGATGTTGGCGAGGAACTGGTTGCCCAAGCCTTCGCCTTTGCTTGCACCGGCGACCAAGCCTGCGATGTCCACAAATTCCACAATGGCGGGCTGCATTTTTTGCGGATTGATGATTTTCGCCAGCTCTGCCATACGCGGGTCGGGCACTTCGACGATGCCGACGTTGGGTTCGATGGTGCAGAAGGGATAGTTCGCCGCTTCGATGCCCGATTGGGTCAGCGCGTTAAAGAGGGTGGATTTGCCGACGTTGGGCAGGCCGACGATGCCGCATTTCATGCTCATGTGTGTTCCTTAAATGCCGTTAGATTAAAATCGGCGGATTTTAACATATAGAAGGCTACCTGAAAGCTGTGGTTTGGGTTTTCAGGTAGCCTTTAGGCGGTTTGAGGCGGGCTGAAAATAGCCGCACGGGATGACGGTCGGGCAGAAACGCGGCTTCGGCTGCGGCGAAATATCGGGCCACTTCGTTGAAGCTGTGTTTTCAGGTAGCCTGCGTGGTAGGGCGGAAATAGGCAGTTTGCCCATAAGGCTGCTATAATTCCGCCCCTGTTTGGCCGGTGCGTTTGCCCGGCCGTATAGCTAAAGCGGTTATTTCTTCACGTAGCTAGGAAGGAGTCAGCGCTTTGGCCTTATGCTGATAACCATACAAAGCCGCACATCACCATGCTTGAACACCTGCCTTATTTCCAGCAACATCTGCCTCGCGATTTGAGCCGCGTTAATGCGGTGATTGAGCGCGCGGTGCAATCGGAAGTGGCGCTGATTTCGCAAATCGGGCGCTACATCATCAGCGCCGGCGGCAAGCGGCTGCGGCCGGTGCTCACCATTCTTTCCGGCAAGGTGCTGGGTTACGATGAAGACCCGCTCTACGCACTGGCGGCGATGGTGGAATTCATCCACACTTCCACCCTGCTGCACGACGATGTGGTGGACGAAAGCGAGTTGCGGCGCGGCCGGAAAACGGCAAACAATATGTTCGGCAACGCTGCTGCCGTGTTGGTGGGCGATTTTCTCTACACCCGCGCCTTCCAGCTGATGGTGTCTTCAGGTAGCCTCAAGATTTTAGACGTGATGGCCGATGCCACCAACATCATCGCCGAGGGCGAAGTGTTGCAGCTGATGAATATCGGCAACACCAACATCACCGAAGCCGAATATGTGCAGGTGATCCAATACAAAACCGCCAAATTGTTTGAAGCCGCCGCACAGGTGGGCGCGATTTTGGCCGGCGCCACGCCCGAGCAGGAAAACGCGCTGAAAGACTACGGCCGCTACATCGGCACCGCTTTCCAGATTATTGATGATGTGCTGGATTATTCCGGCAATATCGAAGAAATCGGCAAAAACGTGGGCGACGATTTGGCCGAAGGCAAACCAACCCTGCCGCTGATTTATCTGATGCAGAATGCCGAGCCACCGGTGGCTGACGCCGTGCGCCACGCCTTGGAGCACGCCGACCGCAGCTATTTCGAGCAGATTCATGCCCATGTGGTGCAATCCAATGCGCTGGCCTATTGCGTGAGCGAGGCGCGCAAGGCGGTGGACGAAGCTTTATCCTGCCTGGCCGCACTGCCGGATAATGAAGTATCGCAGGCGATGCGGCAGCTTGCCGAAGAATCGCTGGCGCGTGTATCATAGCGGCCTTTTTCGGGAATATATAATTGCATCTGAATGTTATCCCGCTGTTTTTGGTATTGCTGATTTTGCTGGGCGTGCTCAGCAACAACCAATCCATCACCATCTCGGCCACCGTATTGCTCCTGATGCAGCAAACCGTGCTGGCGCGCTATATCCCGCTGGCCGAACAATACGGCATTCAAGCCGGCATCATTCTGCTCACCATCGGCGTGCTCAGCCCGCTGGTGTCGGGCAGAATCCAGTTTCCCGGTTTGGCCGGTTTGATGAGCTGGAAAATGCTGGCGGCGGTGTTGGTGGGCGTGTTGGTGGCCTGGCTGGCCGGGCGCGGCGTACCGCTGATGAGCGAGCAGCCGGTGCTGGTAACCGGCCTGCTGCTGGGCACGATTATCGGCGTGGCGTTTTTGGGCGGCATTCCGGTGGGGCCGCTGATTGCCGCGGGGATTTTGTCGCTTATTGCCGGAAAAGTTTGATTGGAAAGTTTGAGTATTTCTCGCCGTAGTTCAATGGATAGAACGTATGCCTCCTAAGCGTAAAATACAGGTTCGATTCCTGTCGGCGGGGCCATGATGAAAAGGCTACCTGAAATTTTCGGGTAGCCTTTTTCTTGCCTGCCGTTTGCAGGAAAGGGGGGTTAACCCGTATTGCGCAAGCCTTGTGCCACGCCGTTGATGGTGAGGTGGATCAGGTGGATGAGCTGCGGGTTGCCCGGGTGCTGGCGCAAGCGGGCGAGCAGGGCTACCTGAAGCCAGTTGAGCGCGTTCAGGTAGGGAATGCGCAGAGCCAGGGAGCGGGCGAGGCTGCGGTTGTCGGTGAGCAGGTGGTCTTGCTCGATTAATTGTAACAGGGCGCGACGGCTGCGTTCGAACTCGCCTGCAATGAGTTCAAACATGGCTTGGGCGGCTTGCAGCTGGTCGGCCAGGCCGACGTAGGCACGGGCGATGTCCAAATCCGCTTTGGCCATTACCTGCTCCATATTGGAGAGCATGGCTTGGAAGAAGGCGCTGTGCCGCACTATATGGCGCAGGCGTTCTAGGTTGGCCGGGTTGTCGCGCAAGAGCTGTTCAACAGCACTGCCGAAGCCATACCAAGCAGGCAGCATCAGGCGGTTTTGCGTCCAGGAGAACACCCAGGGAATAGCGCGCAAATCCTGTATTCGCGCCAGGGTTTTGCGGCTGGCGGGGCGGCTGCCGATGTTGAGGCTGGCGATTTCGTTAATCGGGCTGGTTTGCAGGAAATAGCCCACGAAATCGGGATGGGTGATGAGTTCGCGGTAGTAGGTGAAGGCGGCATCGGAGAGCGACTGCATCAGCGCGGCATCGGGCTCTTCGGTGCGGTGCGGCAGCAGGCTGGCTTCCAGCGCGGCGGCCACCAAGGTTTCGAGGTTGCGCTCGGCATTGTCGGCATCGGCGTATTTGGCGGTGATGACTTCCCCCTGCTCGGTGATGCGGATTTGCCCGGCCACGCTGCCGGCGGGTTGTGCCAGCACGGCTTCGTAGGATGGACCGCCGCCACGCCCCACGCTGCCACCGCGCCCGTGGAACAGGCGCAGGCGCACTTGGTGTTTGGCAAACAGTTTCACCAAAGCTTGCTCGGCCTGATACAGCACCCATTGGCTGGTTACATAACCGCCGTCTTTATTGCTGTCGGAATAGCCGAGCATGATTTCCTGAATATTGCTGCGGCCGGCGAGCAGGTGGCGGTACCACGGCAGGGAGAAAAGATGATCCATCACGCCGATGCAGTCTTGCAGCGCTTCGATAGTTTCAAACAGCGGCACTATATTGAGCCGGCTTTCAGGTAGCCCTTCGGTGTTTAGGCGCAACAGGCCGGTTTCTTTCATAATCAAGGCCAAGGCAAGCATTTCGCTTACGTTTTCGGCATTGGAGATGATGCTTTGGCGGATGGCTTCCTCGCCGAAGCCGGCTTTAATTTCGGCAGCGGCACGGAAGATGGCCAGCTCGTGTTCGGTATCTTCGCTGTATCGGGCGAACGGGCTGTGGAGCGGGCGCGGGGAAGACAGTTCGCGCAGCAGCACACGTTCGCGCTCGGCTTCGTTCAGCGCGGCGAAGTCTTCCAAGCCGGCAGCTGCAAAGAGCTCGGCTACCACGTCGATATGTTTTTGGGCGTGTTGGCGCAAATCTAGCGGCATCAGATAAAAGCGGAACACGGAAGCGGCACGGATCAGGTCGGCCAAGCGGCCGTCGGCCAGCAGGCGGCTGCCGTTGGCGCACAAGGAAGTGTGCACGATGTGCAGGTCGGCTAAAAATTCTTCCACCGTGTCATACGGTTCGAGTAGGCCAAACTGGCTGCCCAAGCCGCTGCCGAAACGGTGGGCGGTGGCCACGGTGCGGGCGAGAATATAGGCCAGGGCGCGGCGGTAGGGCTCTTCTTCGTGGGCGCGTTCGGTGTCGGGAGATTTAGCTGATAAAGCCAACACTTCGGGGCTCACGTTCACGCGCCGGATTGACATCGGCAGCTCTTCATACAGTTTGTAGAGCTGGCTGCGGTAGAAGCGGAACACGGCGCTGGCCTGCTGGGCGAAAGCTGTGCGCAGGGTGTCGGCGGAAACGAAAGGGTTGCCGTCGCGGTCGCCGCCGATCCAGCCGCCGATGTGCAGCACATTGGGCAGGCGGGTGTGCGGAAAGGCTACCTGAAGGGCGGCTTCCAGCTTGCGGTATACGCCGGGCACGGCGCTGAAGAAGCTGAGCGGAAAATACATGATGCCGTTGCTGATTTCATCGGCTACCGTAATTTTGAAATGACGGTTTTCATTGGTTTGCCACAGCGTCCACAGCATGGTTTGCACCTGCTGCTGCAAGCGTTCTTCGTTTTGCCCGGCCTGGTTGGCGCGTTGGTCGAGCAGGTTGCGGATTTGGCGGTGCAGGGTGAGGGTGGTTTGGCGCTGCACTTCGGTGGGATGCGCGGTGAGCACAGCGGCCACTTCGGTGTGGTTTAGCTGCTGCTGTAAGGCTTCGGCGCTTACGCCTTGCTGTTGCAGCAAATCAAGGGTGTGGCCGAAGGTGGATTTGGCGTTGTCGCGGGTTTGGCTGTGCGCCAGACGGCGGCGTTGGTGGTGTGCGTCTTCGGCAATATTGAGGATTTGTGCAAACAGGCTGCAGGCGCGGATGAGGTCTTCCAGCTGTTGGTCGTTGAGCTGCGGCAGGCTGCGTGTTACCACGTCTTGCGGCGCTTCGCCGCCCAGCAGCGCGGCCACGGCTTCCTGCACGGGGCAGTCGGTTTGCGCGGCCAGCACGGTTTGCAGCGCGCCGGTGAGGAAGGCAACGTCGTCGAAGAGCGGCGCGTCTTTGTAGGGATGTTGGCCGGAAGGTTCGGGCATCATGGGATATTCCTTTGCAGAGGGTTATTCTTGGGTTAGCCGGGAAAAACGCAATGTACTGTTTGGGTAATCCAAACCGTACACGCACCAGATCAATACGAAATAGGCAATGGCATGCAGTAGCCAGCCGGCAGGAAGGCTACCTGAAAACAGCGGAGCCGAAGGCAGACAGGTAAACAAGATGCCCGCCAGCACCGATGCCAGAGCCAGCCATTGGTATACGCGCATGCCGAGAAAATACGGCGTTTGCGGTTCGCCGCGCAGCGATTCTTCCACAAAGCGGAACGCACCGCTGAGAATCAAATACATACCGGCGATAAACGAAGCAGGCATTTGCAGCCGGTATAAGCGCCACAGCAGGAAAAAGCTCAGAAAATTGGCGGCGATGGAATAAAATTGGGTGGGGTGCAGATTTTTCCCCTGCCAGCCGGCCAGTTTGCACACACGCGATTTATCATGGAAAAAGCGGATGCCAGGCATATCGGTGGGGATACCGTGGCAGCAGCCCTGAATCAGGCAGCGGCAGCGGCCGAAAAGCTGGATGGGGCAGGCAGCCAGTGCAGCCGCGCCCAGCAGCGTCCAACCGCCCAAATCCGAACCGGCGGCAATCAGGCAGCCGGCCAGCACGATGCCGAACACGCTGCCGTAGTAGCCAAACGGGCGCAGCAGCGCCGATGAGCCTTCCACCCATTGCGCCCATAGGCCCGCGCCGATAAACCCGGCCACCCCCAGCAGCCACACTGCCCATAAATACTGCGGCAGCAGATAAGCCAACACCAGAAAACCGCTCACACCGCCCAATGCGGCATAGAAGCCGTGGTTAATCAGCCGCAGGCGGCCAAAGTGCCATTCGTGCCACGAGTTGGCAATATATTCGGCGGCGCGCAACAGAGCGTGGTAGATCGGCTGCCGGTGTCGGATTGCCCAATAGGCGGCCATCCCGGCTAACACATCAGCCAAGGTATGGTTGTGCGTGGTCAGGCAGCTGACAATTACCAGCACCGCCAACAAAGCCCATACCATACGCCACTGCGGGCGGCATAGGCAAGAATATCGTGCGGCCAACAGTGCCCAAAATACATGAAACGAAGGCAGCGCCGCTGCGGCGCTATCATACTCACGCCCCAGGGCAATCCACTGTAGCCATAACGTATTTTCAGGTAGCCTGCTATAGCGCACGGCAGCCGGAATAATCAGATAACAATAGAAAATCAGTGCCATGCCCCAGAATGCGTCTAGGGCAAAGCCGCGCAGCTGGCGGTTTTGCCGCAACCACAGCGGCAGCAACCCGGCCCACGGATAAAGTAGCACATAAAACACCACGCTGAAGCCCCACAGCGGCACAGCCGCATCCCAAGCGCCGTTGCTATACCACGCATCGGACGGCACCCCCAGCCACACAAACGCTTCATACAGCAGCAGCCATACCAACCAAACCTTCAGCCCGAGCAATAGCCGCCTGGAGAAAGCCACCTCATGCCCGTTATCCGGCGGCAGGCTGAACAGGCTGTAGTGAAGCATCGGCCGGGCGCCAAACTGCTTGGCCATCACCTCGCGCTCGAAGCCAGCCACATAAGCCACAATGAGCAATGCAAACAGCGGCGATACCAGCCACAGCCCGCCGGGCGACTGCGCATACAGTGCCGTGCCCGTGCAAAGCATGACGGCGCCGGTATAAATCGGGTGGCGGCACAGGCGGTAGGCGCCGGAAGCCACAAAATGCTGTGGCGGAAACGCATTCATCGGCAGGCCGCCGCCGCGGTACCACAGGTTGTGCATCGCCCACAGGATTAATGAGAGTCCGGCCGCCGCCAGCAGTGCGCCGGCCAGCGGGTAGGGCGGTACCGGCAGCCGCACCACCTCCGAAGTGTGCCGTGCCCAATATTGCAGCAGCAGCGGCAACAGCAGGCAGAACACCAAGGCATAAACAATTTTTTGCAGGGTAACGCTTATTTTTGCCATAACACCCTCTCGTATAAGGCCCAGCCTTCCACGGCAATATTTTCAGGTAGCCTCAAGGTGGCGTGGCTTTTCCATTTTTGTTCGCGGCTGGATAAAAATCTGCGGCTGAATAGTAGCCGCAACAATGGGTTGCGTGCTGCAATAGCCAGCAGCGGCTCGTCTTTTATCGTTTCCGGTGCAGCAAACGCCAGATGCAGGCCGAATGCCGGCGCTTTCAGTCCACCGGCTTCCAGCACGAAATCTTCAGTTAGCACGCCGTTGTAGTACAAACGTTTTAGCGGCACTTCGCCGCGCCATTCGATCCACACCACATAGTGCTGCTCCGATACGAAACGCCCCCAATACAGCTCGCATAACGGCAGCTGTTGCGGCCAAAAATCCATTTCCAGCGTTTCGGCATAACCCAAGCCGCCGTATTCCTGCCCGTTTAAGGCTACCTGAAAACGGGCATTGGGCGTGTGGGCATGCCAAACGAGCCGATGTTTGCCGCCGGCCGGCAAGGTAAGCCGGACACCGTCGGACAAAGCCTGCCAGCGGCCTTCGAGGCCAAGCTTGGGTTGTCGGATGCTGTTGGGGGATAGTTGCGATGCGCTCAGGCAGCTGCGTTCGATGGTGCAGCCGTGGGCCGGGCTGAAAATCAGGGCGGAATAGGGCAGCTTGATGCCGTGGTAATGCAGCTCGGCCGCATAGGCAATCAATGCGTTGCCGGCAGAATCGATGCCGTCGAAATAATGTTTGCGCAGGCGGAACATGATGGGAGAAAAACTATTTGTTGGCCGGTTGAGGCTACCTGAAAAATAGCAGTTTCGTGCCAGCCGATATTTTCAAGTAGCCTTGGCTGGCACGGCCAGCATACTGATTAATTGCAGTTTACGCGGCAGCTGGCCAGAAGGAAACAGCTTACAGCGCGGCTTCGTCCCGCTCGCCGGTGCGGATGCGCACCACGCCTTCTACCGGCAGGATGAAGATTTTGCCGTCGCCGATTTTGCCGGAGTTGGCCGCCTGCACGATGGCTTCCACTGCCTGCTCGACCATGCTGTCTTCCAGCACGATTTCCAGCCGGATTTTGGGCAGGAAATCCACTGCGTATTCCGCGCCGCGATAGATTTCAGTGTGGCCTTTTTGGCGGCCGAAGCCTTTCACTTCGGTTACGGTCATGCCGTTTACGCCGATATCGGTGAGCGCGTCGCGCACGTCGTCGAGTTTGAACGGTTTGATGATGGCTTCGATTTTCTTCATGGGTTCCTCGGGTAGGTTGGTATATAAGGTTTTAGGCAGTTAAGCTACCACAAGGCAGCAGTGCTTTCAATCGGCTCACTCCGCCGACAGATTAGGGCAGACTTGGCGTATAATCACGCCTCCCCAATCCTCTTTCATGCGAGTCTGTCCATGCCTATCCTCTTCCTGCGCGGCGAGCGCGCCCTGTCTGGTTTCCGTGTTGAAAAACTGCTGCAAAAAGCTGCTGCTTTGAGGCTACCTGAAGCCGAAATCCGCAGCGAATATTGGTATTTTGCCGATTGCGCCGAACACTTGAATGCGGCAGATGCGGAAAAGTTGGAAGCCTTGCTGGCGGGGCAAGTGGCATCGGAGTTGCCGCAGTCTTCAGGTAGCCTGCATCTGTTTCTCATCACGCCGCGCATCGGCACGATTTCGCCTTGGGCTTCCAAAGCCACGGAAATTGCGAAAAACTGCGGCTTCACACAAATCCGGCGCATCGAACGCGGCATGGCAGTGTGGCTTTCAGGTAGCCTTTCCGAAGCGCAGAAACAGCAATGGGCAGCTTTGCTGCACGACCGCATGACCGAATCGGTGTTGCCCGATTTTCAGGTAGCCGCCAAATTGTTCGCCCACCCCGAAGCGCAAACCTTCGATACGGTAGATGTGCTCTCCGGCGGCCGTGCCGCGCTGGAAAAAGCCAATACCGACTTGGGCTTGGCACTCTCGCCCGACGAAATCGATTATCTGCTGGATAATTATCAGGCTTTAAAACGCAATCCGTCTGATGTGGAACTGATGATGTTCGCGCAGGCCAACAGCGAACACTGCCGCCACAAAATCTTCAATGCCGACTTCATCTTGAACGGCGAAAAGCAGCCCAAATCACTGTTCCGCATGATTCGCGACACGCACGAAGCCGCGCCGGCCGGCACGGTAGTGGCGTATAAAGACAACGCCTCGGTAATCGAAGGCGCGAAAATTGCCCGGTTTTATCCCGATGCGGCGGCCAATCAGGGCTACCGTTTCCATGAAGAAGACACGCATATCCTGATGAAGGTGGAAACGCACAACCACCCCACGGCGATTGCGCCGTTTGCCGGTGCGGCCACCGGCGCGGGCGGCGAAATCCGCGACGAAGGCGCAACGGGACGCGGCGCGCGCCCCAAAGCCGGCCTCACCGGCTATACGGTTTCCAACCTCAATATCCCCGATTTGAAACAGCCTTGGGAAGGTGGCTACGGCAAGCCCGCCCACATCGTCTCCCCGCTCGACATCATGATTGAAGCCCCCATCGGCGGCGCGGCGTTCAATAATGAATTCGGTCGCCCGAATCTGTTGGGCTATTTCCGCACCTTTGAAGCCGAGTTCGACGGCCAAATGCGCGGCTATCACAAGCCGATTATGATTGCCGGCGGTTTGGGCAATATTCAGGCCGAGCAAACGCATAAACACGAAATTCCCGAAGGTGCGCTGTTGGTGCAGCTCGGCGGGCCGGGCATGCTCATCGGCTTGGGCGGCGGCGCGGCTTCATCTATGGACACGGGCGCAAACGATGCTTCGCTTGATTTCAACTCCGTGCAGCGTGGCAACCCCGAAATCGAACGGCGCGCGCAAGAAGTGATCGATCGCTGCTGGCAGCTCGGCGCGGCCAACCCGATTATCGCCATTCACGACGTGGGCGCGGGCGGCTTGTCCAACGCCTTCCCCGAATTGGTCAACGATGCCGGGCGCGGTGCGGTGTTTAAGCTGCGCGATGTGCCGCTGGAAGAGCACGGCCTGACGCCGCTGCAAATCTGGTGTAATGAAGCGCAGGAGCGTTATGTATTGTCGATTCTGGAAAAAGATCTGGACACTTTCCGCGCCATTTGCGAACGCGAGCGCTGTCCGTTTGCCGTGGTTGGCACGGCTACCGACGATGGGCATTTGCAGGTGCGCGACGATTTGTTTGCCAATAAGCCTGTAGATTTGCCGCTGAACGTATTGCTCGGCAAGCCGCCCAAAACCACACGCACCGATAAAACACAACAGCAGCCTGAAAAACCGTTTTCAGGTAGCCATATCGATTTGAAGGAAGCCGCCTACCGCGTGTTGCAACTGCCCGCCGTAGCCGCGAAAAACTTCCTCATCAACATCGGCGACCGCAGCGTGGGCGGCTTGACCCACCGCGACCAGATGGTCGGCCGCTGGCAAACCCCCGTGGCCGACTGTGCCGTGACCATCATGGGCTTCGATACGCATCGCGGCGAAGCGATGGCCATGGGCGAAAAGCCCGCCGTTGCGCTGTTTGACGCACCCGCTTCGGGCAGGATGTGTATCGGCGAAGCCATTACCAATATCGCGGCAGTTAATATCGGCAATATCGGCAACATCAAATTCTCCGCCAACTGGATGGCCGCCTGCGGCAATGCGGGCGAAGACGAGAAACTCTACCGCACGGTGGAAGCCGTGTCGCAGATGTGCCGGGAAATTGGCGTGAGCATCCCCGTGGGCAAAGACAGCCTTTCCATGAAAACCGTGTGGCAGGACGGCGCGGAGAAAAAATCCGTGGTGTCGCCGTTGAGCCTGATTGCCACCGCCTTCGCCCCTGTGCAGGATGTGTGCAAAACGGTTACGCCCGACATCAAGCCGGTGGCCGACAGTATGCTGCTGCTGGTGGATTTGGGGCAGGGCAAAGCCCGCATGGGCGGCTCGGCCTTAACGCAGGTATACGGCGAATTGGGCGGAGAAGCGCCCGACATCGAAGCAGGCTACCTGAAAAAGTTTTACGATGTGATTCAGCAGTTGGTGCAGGAAGACAAACTGCTTGCCTACCACGACCGCAGCGACGGCGGCCTGTTTGCCACGCTGGCGGAAATGGCGTTTGCCGGGCGGAGCGGCTTGGAAGCGAATATCGATGAATACGCGCAGGTTCTGTTTAAAGAATGGGAACGCAAACTGCCGAACGCGATTGTGGAAGAAGTGTTGCCGCTTGCTAATCTGACGGCCTTATTCAACGAAGAGCTGGGCGCGGTATTGCAGGTGCGGAAGCAGGATTTTGCCGATGTGATGGCGGCATTCGATAAACAAGGTTTGGGCAACGCGGCTTACTGCATCGGACAGGCGCATTGCGGCAGCAATTTCACGCTTGTGAATGACGGGGAAACCTTGTTTGACCAACCCTTGGTAGATTTGCAACGCGCCTGGCAGTCCACCAGCCATCAAATCCAACGCCTGCGCGACAACCCCGCCTGTGCCGACAGCGAGTTTGCCTTGCTGGCCGATAAAGAACGCAGCCGCCTGTTTGCCGATTTAAGCTTTGATGTGAAACAGGATATTGCCGCACCGTTTATCAACAGCGGGGCAAAACCCAAAATCGCCATCCTGCGCGAGCAGGGCGTGAACGGCCAAGTGGAAATGGCCGCCGCCTTCACCCGCGCCGGTTTCGATGCCTACGATGTGCATATGTCCGACCTGATGGGCGGCCGCGTGAAGCTGGATACCTTCCAAATGCTGGCCGCCTGCGGCGGGTTCAGCTACGGCGACGTGCTGGGCGCGGGCGAAGGCTGGGCGAAATCTATCCTGTTCCACAGTAAACTGCGCGACCAGTTCGCCGAATTCTTCGCTAAGCCAGACACCCTCGCACTCGGCGTGTGCAACGGCTGCCAGATGATGGCCAACCTGGCTGAAATCATCCCCGGTGCAGACGGCTGGCCGAAGTTCCGCCGCAACGAATCCGAACAGTTTGAAGCCCGCCTGAGTATGGTACGCGTGCCGCAATCGCCCTCGCTGATTTTGGCCGATATGGTGGGCAGCAGCCTGCCCGTGGTGGTTAGCCATGGCGAAGGCCGCGCCGATTTCACCCACTTGGGGCGAGCTGAAAACCAAGTTTCAGGTAGCCTGAAAACCGCCATGCAATATATCGACGGTCAGGGCAAGCCCACCCAAACCTACCCGCTCAACCCCAACGGCTCGCCCGATGCCATCGCCGCCGTCACCACTGCCGACGGCCGCGTAACCATCATGATGCCGCACCCCGAGCGCGTGTACCGCAGCGCGCAAATGAGCTGGCTGCCGGAAGAGTGGCGCGACAGCGAACTGGCCGGCTGGTATCGGATGTTTGCTACGGCACGGAAGGTGCTGGGCTAGGCCGTCGGGCAACACAGGGCTACCTGAAAATATCCGCTTCAATGCCGTGAGGATGTAGAAGCTGAATACTTTCAGGTAGCCTCAATCATGACGAAAACGGAGATAGGGCATGGAAGCCAAGCTGCTGGTGTTAAAACCGGCCAAAATATTCGGCGACCCCGATGAGTTGGCCAACTTCCGCTTTGCCAACGGCCGGGGCTTCCCCACATCCTACCAGCGCTTTGCCACGCAATACGGCTGGGGCCGCTCGCTGGGCAACTACCTCGTTTACATCCCCGCCAGTCCGCACTATTGCGATTCCTGGCAGCAGGCCAGGGCAGCGGTGAAATCTACCTATATCGATGATTTAGACGAATACGAAGGCTTTTTCTCCGCACAGCACGTTTGCCTGATGGCCAGGATGGAATGTTTTGCCAAAAGCGAATCCGGCACTTATCTGTTTTGGGATATTGAAAGCAGGCCGAGCCAAGACGAATTCGATATTTATGCTTTCGATTTCAGGGAAGAGCCCTTCTTAATCGGCCGCTCGCTGGATGAAGTTTGGCTCAAGCTCACCCGTGAATCCGATGCCACCGCCGCCCTGCGCGCCGCGCCGCGTCAGGCCGTGTTTGAAGGATTTGATTCGATTTCATAAGCGGGCAAGCCAGCCCGATATTTTTCAGGTAGCCTCATCATGAATTGGGAAACCCTCACGCAAATCGACCGCCGCCACATTTGGCACCCCTACGCCGCCATGCCCAACACCCAGCCGGTGTACGTCGTGGCACGGGCGGAAGGTTGCAGCATCGAGCTGGCCGACGGCAAACGGCTGGTGGACGGCACTTCTTCTTGGTGGGCGGCGCTGCACGGCTACAACCACTCGCGTCTCAACGCCGCGGCTGCCGCACAGCTGGCGAAGATGAGCCATGTGATGTTCGGCGGGCTCACCCATGAGCCGGCGGTGCGGCTCACGCAGTTGCTGCTGGAATTGCTGCCGACGGCCCTCAACCAAGTGTTTTATGCCGACAGCGGCTCGGTGGCGGTGGAAGTGGCGATGAAGATGGCGCTGCAATACCAGCAGGCCGTGGGGCGGGGTAAACGCTGCCGTTTCGCCACCATCCGCGCCGGTTATCACGGCGACACTTGGCATGCCATGTCGGTATGCGACCCGGAAGAAGGCATGCACGGCCTGTTTTTAAGCAGCCTGCCGGTGCAGTATTTCCTGCCGCAACCGGCCAGCCCGTTCCACGGCGAATGGCAGCCTGAAAGCATCCGCCCGTTGGAAAACTTGTTGGCAGAAAAACACGATGAATTGGCGGCGCTGATTTTAGAGCCGGTGGTGCAGGGGGCGGGCGGGATGTATTTCTACCACCCCGAATACCTGCGGCAGGCACGGGCATTGTGCAGCCGATACGGCGTGCTGCTGATTTTTGACGAAATCGCCACCGGATTTGGCCGCAGCGGTGAGATGTTTGCCTTGGAGCACGCCGGCGTGGTGCCAGACATTATCTTGCTGGGCAAGGGGCTCACCGGTGGTTATCTCACCTTGTCGGCAGCGGTGTGCACCAAGGAAATTTCTACGGCCATTAGCCGGGGCCAATCGGGTGCATTTATGCACGGCCCCACCTTTATGGCCAATCCGCTGGCCTGCGCGGTGGCGGCCGAAAGCGTGGCGATGCTGCGGGAAAGCCCGTGGCGGCAGCGGGTGGCCAATATCGAGCAAACACTGCGGCGTAAGCTGGCTGTGGCAGCGCAATGGCGTTGCGTGCGCGAAGTGCGGGCGCTTGGCGCGATTGGCGTGCTGGAGATGGCGCAGCCGGTCAACACGGCGTCCTTGCAGCCGCGGCTGGTGGAAAAGGGCGTGTGGGTGCGGCCGTTCGGGCGGTTGGTGTATCTGATGCCGCCGTTTGTGATCAGCCAGCAGGAATTGGATTTCTTGGCCGAACAGACCTTGGCGGCAGTGGCGGAGGAATACGGCGAAGCATGGCCGCAGTCCGAATAATGCTACACGCGCCGAAGGCTACCTGAAATTTTCAGGTAGCCTGTTTGCAGAGAGGAGAGCAGTATGCAGAAACAAGTTTATTTTGTGAGCGGCATCGACACCGGCATCGGCAAAAGCATCGCCACCGGCCTGTATGCCAAAGAGCTGGCCGCCGCCGGCTGCCGTGTGATTACCCAAAAAATCGTGCAAACCGGCTGCCAAGGCATCGCTGAAGACATCCAAACCCACCGCCGCCTGCAAGGCATCGGGCTCACCGAACACGACCGCAACGGCAGCACCTGCCCCTATGTGTTTGCTTATCCCTGTTCGCCGCACTTGGCTGCCGAGCAGGAACAGCGCCCCATTGATTTGAAAACCATCGATGCCGCCACCCAAACCCTGCTGCAAAGCTACGACACCGTGCTGCTCGAAGGGGCGGGCGGGCTGATGGTGCCGCTAAACCGCGAGCAAACCCTGCTCGACTTTGCCGCCGAACGCGGCTACCCGCTGGTGTTGGTTACGTCCGGCCGCCTGGGCAGCATCAACCACACCCTGCTCAGCCTGGCCGCCGCCCGCCATGCCGGCCTGCCGGTGCACCGGCTGGTGTACAACCGCTATCCCGCTGCCGACCCCGTTATCGGCGCGGAAACCGAACGCTATTTGCGCGATTACCTGCAGCGGCATTTCCCCGAGGCGGAGTGGGCGGTATTGGAAGAGGCTACCTGAAAACCGAGTGCAGCATTTTTTCAGGTAGCCTTGCACACAGCTTTAGCCCGAACCCCCACATATCCGCTATAATCCGCATTTCCGTTTACCCCTCTCCCCAAACCGAATCATGGGACAAAAAATCCAAGCCGTAAAAGGCATGAACGACCTCTTGCCGGTGGAGCAGAAAGATTTCAAGCTCACCGCCGCCTTCTGGCAGGCCTTTGAAAACCGCATCGGCCAATGGGCGCACCGCTTCGGCTACCGCCAAATCCGTACCCCGATCGTGGAGCAAACCGGCCTTTTCGTGCGCTCCATCGGCGAAGACACCGATGTGGTGGGCAAAGAAATGTATACCTTTGCCGACTCCAACGACACCCTCAGCCTCAGCCTGCGCCCCGAAGGCACCGCCTCCTGCCTGCGCGCCGTGGTGGAGCACAATCTGCTGTACAACGGCGGCCAGAAGCTGTGGTATATGGGCCCCATGTTCCGCCGCGAACGCCCGCAGAAAGGGCGCTACCGCCAATTTCATCAAGTGGGCGTGGAAGCGCTGGGCTTTGAAGGCCCCGATATCGACGCTGAAATCATCGCCATGTGCGCCGATTTGTGGCGCGAGCTCGGCATCAGCCAATATCTGACTTTGGAAATCAACAGCCTGGGCAACCGCGAAGAACGCGCCGCCCACCGCGCCGCCTTGGTAGGCTACCTGAAACAGCACGAAGCCGCGCTGGATGAAGACAGCCTCCGCCGTATGCACACCAATCCGTTGCGCGTGCTGGACAGCAAAAACCCCGATTTGCAGGAAATTTGCAACGGCGCCCCGCGCCTGGCCGATTACCTCGGCGAAGCCTCCCGCGCCCACTACGCCGGTTTCAAAGCCCTGCTCGACGGCTTGGGCATCGCCTATGTGGAAAACCACCGCCTCGTGCGCGGGTTGGACTACTACAACCAAACCGTGTTCGAATGGACCACCGACAAACTCGGCGCCCAGGCCACCGTGTGCGGCGGCGGCCGCTACGACGGCCTGATTGAAGAACTCGGCGGCAAATCCGCCCCCTCCATCGGCTTTGCCATGGGCGTGGAGCGGCTGTTGCTGCTGGTGCACGAATACGGCAATCTGCAAGCCGATGCCGCACCCGATATTTACGTGATACACCAAGGCGGCGATACCCTGCTGCCCAGCATGCAATATGCCGCCGCCGCCCGCGCCGCCGGCTTCAGCGTGCTGCAACATTCCGGCAGCCAGAAACTGGCCGCCCAAATGAAAAAAGCCGATGCATCCGGCGCCAAAGTGGCGCTGATCGTGGGCGAAGGCGAGCTGGCCGAAGGCAAAGCCAGCCTCAAAGACATGCAGCAAGGGCGCGGCCAAGTGAGCGTGCCTGCTGCCGATTTGCTTAAACAATTAAACGAATGGATAGGTTAAATGGCTGTTTACGATTTAAAAGACCAAGAAGAAATTGAAAACTTCAAATATTTCTGGCGCAGCTGGGGGCGTTGGCTGTTTGCCCTGCTCGTGGTGGCTGCCATCGGCTACTTCGGCTGGGTGATGTACAGCAGCCACCAGCGCAGCGTGAACAACGAAGCCGTGGCCGTGTTCGACCAATGGGCGGAAAACCAGCAGGCCAACAAGCCTGCCGAAGCCGCCAAGCTGCTCACCCAACTGCAAAGCCAATATCCGACCAGCATCTCCGCCGCCCAAGCCACCCTGATGCAGGCCGGTGCCGCCTTCGACCAAGGTAAATACGACGAAGCCATCGGCCACCTGAATTGGGTACTCAAATATCACCAAGAACCGCTCATCCGTGCCATGGTCATCCAGCGCCTGGCCACCGTGCAGCTGCAACAGCAGAAATACGATGACGCCATCGCCACCCTCGGCATGAATACCGATGAAGCCTACGCTGGTATCTTGTTGGAAACCAAAGGCGATGTTTACGCCGCCCAAGGCAAACGCAGCGAAGCCGCCGCCGCCTACAAACAGGCGATGGACAAACTGCCCCAAGACGACCAAGGGCGCGAGTTCATACAGCTGAAAATCGACCAGATGAACTAAGGCAGGCCAAAGCCCATAACGGCTGTTGCCGGCGGATGGAAAACCCACCGCCGGCAACAGCCGTTTTTTCAGGTAGCCTTTTGGGTTTCAGGTAGCGTGTAAGGCGAAGTATTATTTGTACAGGAGCTGTCATAGATAATACGCCAATGTTTTACTGATGTGCTGATACTTGATTTGCCTGTAAAGGCTACCTGAAGGGTTGAGTGATTTGGCTATATGGCGATTAGGGAATCGATCAGCAGGCCGCTGCCGAAAAGTAGGTTGATAGCCAAAGCAAGGCGCACGATGTGTGGCAGTTCGCGCCCGACGGCGGCGGGGTTGGTGGCGGTTTGCAGGCGGTGCAGGTGAGTGGCGGCTAACGGTAGTGCGGTTAACCAGAAGAGGCCGCTAGGAATTTGCGGGGCGAGGGCAGCGTAGCAGATGAGGGCGGTGGTGAGGAGGAGTCGGTGCAGGGTTTTGCTGCGTTCAAAGCCCAGCCGGGTGGCAGGGGTGGTTTTGCCGGATTGGCGGTCGCTTTCGATGTCGCGCATATTGTTGATGTGCAGCACGGCTGCGGCGAGCAGGCCGCAACCAGCGGCGGGCAGCCAGCCTTCTGGCGGGCAGCTGCCTTGTTGCAGGTAGGCGCTGCCTTGCACGCCGAGCAGGCCGAAAAATAGGAATACGCTGATTTCGCCCAGCCCGTGGTAGCCGTAGGCATGGCGGCCTAGGGTGTAGGTGAGGGCAGCGGCGAGAGCGAGGCTGCCTAAGAGCAGGAAGGCGAGCCATTGCTGCGGGTGGCGCAAGCTGAGGGCGATGAGCGTGCTGCCGAGGAGCAGGGCGGCCAATATGCTGGCGGCGAGGAGACGGCGGATGTGTTGGAGAGGGATTTGGCCGCCGGCGGTGAGGCGTTCGGGCGCATTGGGGGCGCGGTGGCGGTCGGTACCGCGTATGCCGTCGCCGTAATCGTTGGCAATATTGGAAACGATTTGCAGGGCCAGCGCGGTGAGCAGGCTGAGCAGGAACACGCTGCTGCGCCAGCTTGCGGGGCTGCTGTGCCAAGCAATGGCGTTGCCGCAGCAAACAGCGGCAAGGGCCAGCGGCAGGGTGCGCGGACGAATGAGGCGGAATAGGACGTGCATGGCGGGAGTGGCTTGGAGGCTACCTGAAAAATTCAATTGGCAGTTTCAGGTAGCCTGATACGAAAAACGGGCATGATACCCGATTCTGCGCCATTGGGCTGGGGCTTGCGCTTTTTGCTTGTGTTGGGTCAAGAGGGAGAGTGAACAAATTGTCGGGCAGCTTCAAGCGTTTTCGGCTAGAATACGCAGTTTGGTTTCGGCACGGCTTGCTGCGTTGCCACCCCTGTTTTAACTTTGCTGAAGCTCCGCTTTTCAGGTAGCCCTTATCGGCCAAACTGATGCTTTTGCCTACCATCACGACCGCTTACTTTTTTGCCAAAATATGAACAATATCCGCAATTTCTCCATCATCGCCCATATTGACCACGGTAAATCCACGCTCGCCGACCGCTTCATCCAACACTGCGGCGGCTTGGAAAACCGCGAAATGAGTTCGCAGGTTTTGGACAGCATGGACATCGAAAAAGAGCGCGGCATCACGATTAAGGCGCAAACCGCCGCGCTGAACTATAAAGCCCGCAATGGCGAAACTTATCTTTTGAATCTGATTGATACGCCCGGACACGTCGATTTTTCCTACGAAGTCTCCCGCTCGCTTTCCGCCTGCGAAGGCGCGCTGTTGGTGGTGGACGCGTCGCAGGGTGTGGAAGCGCAAACCGTGGCCAACTGCTACACCGCGATTGATTTGGGCGTGGAGGTGGTGCCGGTGCTGAACAAAATCGACTTGCCCGCCGCCGACCCCGACCGCGTGGCGCAGGAAATCGAAGACATCGTCGGCATCGACGCGGTGGGCGCGGTAACCTGCTCGGCCAAATCCGGACTGGGCGTGGAAGACGTGCTGGAAGAAATCGTGGCCAAAATCCCCGCGCCCGAAGGCGATGAGAACGCGCCGCTGCAAGCCGTGATTATCGATTCGTGGTTCGACAACTATGTCGGTGTGGTGATGCTGATTCGCGTGAAAAACGGCCGGCTGAAACTGAAAGACAAAGTGCGCTTTATGTCCACCAAGGCCGAAAGCCAAGTGGAGCAGCTCGGCGTGTTTACACCGAAATCGGTGAACAGACAAGAGCTTAAAGCGGGCGAAGTAGGCTTTTTGATTACCGGCGTGAAAGAGCTCGGCCAAGCCAAAGTGGGCGATACGGTAACGCTGGTGCAAAATCCCGCTGCTGAGCCGCTGCCCGGCTTCAAAGAAGTGCAAAGCCAGGTGTTTGCCGGTCTGTATCCCGTGGAAAGCCACGACTACGAAGCCCTGCGCGACGCGCTGGAAAAACTGCAACTCAATGATGCTTCGCTGAAATTCGAGCCGGAAGTCTCTCAAGCGCTCGGTTTCGGTTTTCGCTGCGGCTTCCTCGGCCTCTTGCACTTGGAAATTGTGCAGGAACGCCTGGAGCGCGAGTTCGATATGGACTTGATTACCACCGCGCCCACTGTGGTGTATGAAGTGATTTTGAAGACTGGCGAGCATATTGAAGTGGAAAATCCTTCTAAATTGCCGGATTTGGCCACGGTGGAATCCATTTTGGAGCCGATTATCACTGCCACCATCCTGGTGCCGCAGGAATACGTGGGCAATGTGATGACGCTATGCAACCAGAAGCGCGGCGTGCAAATCAATATGCAGTATCTCGGCCGTCAGGTGATGCTTACCTATGATTTGCCGATGAACGAAGTGGTGATGGACTTTTTCGACAAGCTCAAATCCACCTCGCGCGGCTATGCCTCGCTGGACTACCATTTCAAAGAGTTCCGTGCCGCCAATTTGGTGAAACTAGATATTATGGTGAACGGCGACAAAGTGGACGCGCTCAGCCTGATTGTACACCGCCAAAACGCCGTGCAGCGGGGCCGCGAGCTGGCAGCGAAAATGCGCGAACTGATTCCGCGCCAAATGTTCGACATCGCCGTGCAGGCCGCCATCGGCAGCCAGATTATCGCGCGCGAAAACGTGAAAGCGCTGCGCAAAAACGTATTGGCGAAATGCTACGGCGGCGACATCACGCGTAAGAAAAAACTGCTGGAAAAACAAAAGGCCGGTAAGAAACGCATGAAGCAGGTGGGCAACGTGGAAATTCCGCAGAGCGCGTTTTTGGCGATTTTGCAGGTGGGCGATAAGTAGCCTGAAGCTTATCGAACTTATTTCAAACGGGAAAATATCAAAGTGGAACAATCCAATACAATCCTTTATGCCGCCATCGCCGCTTTGGTGGCCGGCATCGTGCTGTTTGCCGTGAGCGGGAAAACGCGGCAGGAAAACGGCGAATGGAGCGGCGGCCTGCAATGGGGCTACCTCCTGATGATGGTGGGCTCGTTCGGCCTCTTGGCCAAGCTGATGAGCCTCACGGCGGTGCTGCTGCTGCTAGTGCTGTTTACCGGCGCGGTGTGGCTGTGGGCGCGTGCGGCACGCAAGCAGCGCAGGCAATTGACTGATCACGCTGAAGCAGCGGAGCAAGACGACAACCATTTCCGCGATTATATGGGCAGCTTCTTCCCGCTGATTTTGGTGGTGTTTGTGCTGCGCACTTTTGTGGCCGAGCCGTTTCAGATTCCCTCCAGCTCGATGCGGCCTGGGCTGGTGAAGGGCGACTTTGTGCTGGTGAACAAGTTCAGCTACGGTATCCGCGTGCCGGTGTTGAACAATGTGCTGATTCCGGTGGGGCAGGTGCAGCGCGGCGATGTGGTGGTGTTCAATTATCCGGTGGAGCCGGACACCAACTACATCAAGCGCATTGTCGGTCTGCCGGGCGATGTGGTGGAATACCGCGATAAGGTGCTGACGGTAAACAGCAAAACCGAGCAGGATAATTTGGTGGGCGGCTACCAATATCCCGATGATTACAAACCGGAGCGGATTCTGGAAGCCACCCGCTTTTCCGCCGATTGGGAAGGCCGCCATTTCGAGGTGCTGAAAAATGAAAACGCGCCCACGGTTTCCATCCCCTTCTTGGCCGAATCCGCCAATAATTTTGCTGCAAACGGCTATCAAAGCGGCTTGCGCGAAAATTGCGAATACGAAGCAGACGGCAGCGGCTTTAAATGTACTGTGCCGGAGGGCAAATATTTCGCCATGGGCGACAACCGCGACAGCAGCGCCGATTCGCGCTACTGGGGCTTTGTGGACGACAAGCTGATTGTGGGCAAAGCGTTTTTCGTGTGGATGAACGTGGGCGATACTTCGCGCATCGGCAACACTATCCGCTGATAGGAAAGAAAAACCGGCCGGCTGGCCGGTTTTTGCTGCTTATGTAAAAGGCTACCTGAAAGTTTCAGGTAGTCTTTATCCTTGTTGTAAATCAGATGGATATGGTGCCTTACTTCACTCCTGGTAGCGACTATTTGGATTGATTCGGCTGGAGCCAGCGGAAGGCGCGGCGCAGTTCGGCGGTGCCGTTGGTTTCGTAGCAGCGGCCGTGGGCGAGGATGATTTTGTCGGGCTGCCAGGCGAGTATTTGCGCCAGGCTCTCGCGGGCGGCAGCGCGGTTGCGGAAGGTGGCGCGCCAGTCGGGCGGGGTTTTGCCGTCGGGCTCGGCGATGCCAACCCATTTCATTACCTGCGCCCAGAAGCGGTTGGAGAATTTGGCGGGCTCGAAGTTTTCGATGAGGTCGGCGAGGATTAGGGTGCGGCTGGCGCGGTGGAAGAATACGGTTTCAGTCATAACCGGGCTGCCGAGGAAGGGGAGCTGGGCAATGTCGTCTGCCCATTGGGCTGGGGCGCTGGAGCCCAAATCGGCATCGAAGGCTACGGCAATGCGCTGGGCGGCTGCGCGTTCGCGCACACCGAGGCTGGCCCAGGCTGTGGCTTGGGGATAGTGTTTTTGCCAAGCGGGGATGTGGGCGTAGTGGATGCGGTTGGGCGAGACGAGGTGGCGCACTTCTCCCAATGCGTTGATTCGGGATAACAGTTCCGGGTTTGGCTCGATGGGGGAGTGGCACCAGAGGCCGCCATCGGCGAGGCGGATAACCGTCATGCGGGTGCTGAAAGGGATGCTCAGGCCGAGCGGAAAGGCCATACGCACGATGCCGCCGTCGGCAATCCAGATATTGCTGCCGAAGGGTTTGAGGGTGTGTAGCGGGCGGTAGAGGTGGATGGGGGCGGACATGGTGTTTCCTTTTTTCAGGTAGCCTTGGATGGGGCTACCTGAAATGTTTTATTACCGTTTCGTGCGTTTGGCGAAGTTCATCAGGCTCATCCCGGTCACCACGGCTGCGCCGCCAATCAATAATGAGACGTGCGGCGGCTCGTGCAGCCAAAAGGTGGCGATGGCGATGCCGAATACGGGCACGAGTGCCATGTAGGCCGAGGCCGTGCCGACACCGAGCTGGCGGATGCCGTCGAAATACCAAAGATAGGCCAGCATGGTGGCGCCGAAAGACATGGCGGCGAGCAACAGCCACACCCGAGCGGGCGTGTGCTGCAGGCTGTGGGTGAATGCGCTGCCTTCGTAAAGCGTGGTTAGAAACAGCAGCATCAGTGCGCCGATGGCTACGGTGGCGGCGGTGGTTAGGAGGGGGCTGATGCCTTGCAGCAAAACGCGGCCGATGAGGGCGTAGCCTGTCCAACACAGCACGGTGGTGAGCAGCAGGTATTCGCCCGTGCCGAGGCCGCCGGCCAATATGGATAGGGGGTTGCCGCGCGCGATGGCGGTGAGTGCGCCGAACACGGCCAAGGCCATACCGATTATTATGCCGCCATTGAGCCGTTCTTTAAACAGCACGGCGGCCAGCAGCAGCGTCGGAATGGGGTTGAGTGCCACCACGGTGGCGGCCTTGCCGGCGGGAACGTATTGCAGTGCCTGCATGAAAAACACGGCATAGCTGCATACGCCGAACGCCGCAGCCGCGGCCAAACCCGCCCATTGGCGCAGGGTGAGCCGGAGCAGCGGGCGCGTGCCTTCTTTCAGCAACAGCCAGCCCACCAGCAGGATGGCGGCCAGTATGAAACGCAGCGTGGCAGCCGTGAGCGGGGGCATGGATTGAACCACGGCTCTGCCCCATGACCAGTTTGCGCCCCACAGCAAGGCCATGCCGAGGAGCTGCAGGTGCGGGCGTAAAGAATGTGTGTGCATAAATATCCTGTGTGTTTGGTTTTTTAAGCTACTTTTATTAGAGGCTACCTGAAAGTGAGGTTGCCGCACAGAGGAGGCGGCATTTTTAATCTTAGGGTTTGTCGGCGGCGAACACTACGAAATTGTAGTGCTGGAAATAGAGTGTGGGCGGTAGGCCGGCGGCGGTGAGCCATTGGAATTGGCCGGACAGGGTGGCCATGCGGTCGAGTTTGATGCGCTCGAAGGCGGCGGCTTTGGCTTCGGCGGACAAATCGGGATGGGCGGTTACGTGCCGCCGCCAGTGTTCGGTATAGGCGGCTTCGGCGGCTGCGGTTTCGCCCAGCACTTGGTCGGCGTTGATGAAGCGGCCGTTCGGGGCGAGCAGGCGGGCGATTTGGCGGAACAGGGTTTGCTTTTGCGGGTTGTCGAGGTGGTGGATGGCGAGGGAGGAGACGATGAGGTCGAAGCCGTTTTCAGGTAGCCCGCCACCGGGTGCGAGCCGGGTGAGGTCTTGTTCGATAAAGTGGAAATTTGGCAGGCCGCAGAAGCATTCTTGCGCTTTGGCGAGCATCTGCATGGAGATGTCGGCCAGGATGAATTCGGCCTGGGGGCAGCGTGTGTGCACGAAGGCGCTCATCAGGCCGGTGCCCGCGCCGAGGTCGAGCACGCGGCGCACGTTGGGCACGGCTGCGGCGAGATCGGCAGCGGTTTGGTAGAAGAGGTCGAAACAAGGGATGAGAGCGCGGCGCTGGCCGTCGTATTGTTCGGATACGGCGTTGAATTGGCTTTGGAGGGTTTTGGACATGGTTTTTCTCGGGCAGGCGGTTTCAGGTAGCCTGTTGGCATATGGGGGCTACCTGAAAGCGGGCGGTGCGGGTTTCGGCGAAGCTGAAACTATCGGCTCGGCCGTCCGCTTTATTCCGCCCAAACCACGGTTTCGGCGGCATCGCGGCGTGGTTTGGGCTGAATATCGCGGGCGCGGTAGCCGAAGGTGGCGGCCACGGATACGCCGTATTCGGCGGGGTCGAGCAGCCCGGCTTGGGCGAGGATGTGCTCCACAGCGGCGTAGTCCATGCCTTCTATGGGGCAGGAGTCGATGCCGAGCATGGCGGCGCCGGTGAGCATATTGGCCAGGGCGATGTAGCTTTGCTTGCTTGCCCAGTCAAATAGGGCGCGTTCGTCGTCGGCAATGGCGATATCGTGGATTTGGAAGCTGCGGTAGCGCTCAAGGGCGGCGGCGCGCTGTTCGGGGGTGAAGCCGCGCCGGTTCATCAGCTCGCTGAAAAAGGGGCTGTCGTAGCGGGCGTGTTTTTTCGCCAGCAGAATCACTAGGTGGCTGGCTTCGGCAATGGTGGCCTGCATGCCCCAGGCCACGGGCTTGATTTTTTCGCGCAGCTCTTGGTTTTGTATCACCAGAAACTTCCACGGTTCGGAGCCGACGGAGCTGGGCGAGAGGCGGCCGAAATCGAGGATGGCGGCGAAATCTTCGGCGCTGATTTTGCGTGCGGGGTCGTAGTAGCGGGTGGAAACGCGGCGGCGGAAAATATCGAGGGCTTGCTGGCGGGTGAGGATCATGACGGTTCCTTTCTATGGCGCTGCATGTTTATTGAAGGGATGATTGGTTTGGGCGGCGCAGAAATTGGCTCTGTGTGTTTTTCAGGTAGCCTGTTTGTTTTCCTGATAACGGTGTTCGGGCATGCCGATTTGGCGGCTGACAGGGTTGTTTGCCAGATGGAAGAAGCCGTCTTCGATTTCGTAGAGTGGGTGGCTCCAAAAGGCGTGGTCGGTAGCGGCATCGGGGTCGGCTTGGGTGAGCCAGTTTTGCAGTTGTGTGGCCAGGGCTGTGCCTTGGTCAAAGTTGTAGCCTTGGGCGAAATCGGCTTTGAGCAGGAATACGGCAGACATCAGCCGGCAATAAGTTTGTACAAACAAGGCTAGGCTGCTGTTAACCAATACCCATTCCTGCTCCCAAGCGTTTTCGGCGCGTGGCGAATACAGCCACACCGCATCATCTGCGGCCACCACGAAATAGCTGTCGCCATAGCCGTATTTGCCGAAGCAGCGGGCTTCGCCGCGCGGGGTTTGGATGTCGATGGTTTCATCGGGGAGGCGGACGAAGTGGAAACGGGCTGGCGGATAGTCGGCCAGATAGGCGATGCCGTCTTTGAAAACAGTATTGAGGCCGGCCGGCTCTCCGGCGCTATAGGCAGCGGGGCGGAGGATGGGAATATGGTCGGCAGTGAGGGCTTGGGCTAGGTTCATAGCGGTGTTGGGGTGGCATTTGCGGTGGGCAGGCTACCTGCAAGCCAAATTAAAACGAGGGTTTGGATCGATGATGGCGGAGGGTATTTTACACTTTCAGGTAGCCTGTTTCAGAAAGGCTACCTGAAAATTTGGCCACGCATTTAACTGCGCTTAAGCTTCGCAAAAATCCAGCTTCAGCTGAGCCGAAACTTCGCTTTCAGGTAGCCTTTTGCAGTTGAAACCTGCCTACAGTGCGGGCAGCCATTGGCTGAGGGTGTAAATCAGCAGGCCGACCAGGCCGCCGACTAAGGTGCCGTTGATGCGGATAAACTGTAAATCACGACCGATGGAAAGCTCGAGTTTGTCGCTCATTTGGCGGCTGTCCCAGCTTTTCACTTTGTCGGCGATAAATTCGGCGGCGGCGTGGCGGTGGCGGCGCACCAGGCTGCGGGCGAGCAGGGCGAGGCGCACGTTGAGGCGGCGCAGCTGCTGCGGGGTGGCGGCGTGTTGCTGCAGCAGGTAGGTAAGCAGGCTGTTCAGCCGGCGGGCAGTAGCAGAATCGGGGTGTTGGGCATCGGCGGCGAGTCGGGTGGTAAGGCTTTGCCACAGTTGGGCAATTTGCTGTTTCAGCCCGGGGGAGTCGGCCAGGCGGCGTTTGGCCAGGGCGAGTTTGCGCTGCCAGGCTTCTGATGTGGCGAGCTCTTGGGCGAGGGCGCGGTATTGACGGCGGAAGACGGTGCGCAGTTCGTGCTGCGGGCTGGTGAGGGCGGCTTCGAGGTAGTTGTCGGCCCAGTCGAGGGCTTTTTGCGCCACCCAGCTGTCGATTTGGCCAACGAGGCGGCCGCGCAGCTGGGCTTTAAGTTTGTCCCAGGTGTCGGGTTGGCTGGTTTCGATTTTTTCAGCCCAGGCGCGGAGGTTTTCTTCGAGTAAAACGCGGGTGTCGGGCTGTTTGATCCAATGGCGGATTTGACCGAGCAGGGCGGTTTGCAGGCTTTCAGGCAGCCCTTGCTGTTCGAGCAGGAGCAGGGCTTGGGAGAGGGCGGTGCCGAGTTGTTTGCCGCTGCCGTGTGTGGCTAAAAAGGCGGCGCCGAGACGGGCAGCTTCTTGCGGTGGGATGGTTTGCAGGGCGGCGGGGATTTGGCGGGCGAGGGCGGGCAGCCATTCTTGGCGGGTGCTGCTGCGCGCCAGCCAGCGGCGCAGTTTTTCGGCGATGCGCAGGCGGTAGATGCGGATGGCGATGGGGCGCTCGGGCAGGAAGTTGGTTTCGATGAAGCGGCCGAGCTCGTCGGCAATGCGGTTTTGGTTGCGCGGCAGGATGGCGGTGTGGGGGATTTTGAGGCCGAGTGGATGGCGGAAGAGGGCGGTTACGGCAAACCAGTCGGCCAACGCGCCGACGGTGGCGGCTTCGGCGAAGGCTTTCAGGTAGCCCAGCGCGGGGTGGCGCTGCACGAACAGCGCGGAAACGATAAACAGCAATACGGCAGCCAGCAGCAGACCGCCGGCCTGGCGGCGGCTGCGTTGCAGCCTGGCGCGGGCGGCGGCTTCTTGGGCGTGGCCGGACAGGATGTTCATGGCTATAGGGCGCGCTCGGAATAGAGCGGCACTTTGCTCTCGGCCGACAGGCGTTCGATATAGGCCTGCAGCTTGGCGGGGAAGGCGATGCCTTTCACCAGGGTGAGGTTGCGCAACACGGGGAAAATGATGATGTCTTCCATGCCGGGGGCGCTGCCGTTGAGATAAGGTTGTTTGCCCAACAGCGCGGCCAGCTCGGGCAGGGCGAGATGGATGCGCTCGAGATAGGTGTTGGTTTCGGCTAGGTTTTGCTCGAAGCTGCCGATGTTTTGCTCTTTTTTCTGTACGAAGTAGGCAATGGCTTCGGCGGTGGCGAATTCGGGCAGCGGAGGCTCGAGTCGCACTTCGCGCGGCATCACCAGATGGTTGTAGAATTTGTTTACTTGGTCAAACCAAGCCTGCACGGCGGGGCGGATGGTTTCATCCAACCGGGCTTGGCCGGCGAGTTCGTCTACATAGCGCACGATATCGAGGCTCTCGCCCATGTGGCTGCCGTCGGGCTTTTGCAGGATGGGCACTTGTTTGGCGCCGATTAGTCCGATGGGCGTGGCTTCGTCGTCGTTCAGCAAAACGATTTCTTCCACCGGCACATTGCGCAGGCCGAAAATCATGCGGGCGCGCACGCAGAAGGGGCAGTGGTCGTAGATATAGAGCTTCATGGCGGTTTCCTTGGCGGGGTTTGATTTCAAACAGGCAGATTGTAGCACGGCGGCAGAGGGCTACCTGAAAGTATCGCGGATTAAAAAGGAGCCAATGCTGTCGCATTCTTAAATTTTATTCGCTATGTCTGCCAGCCCAAGCCGTTGGCCTAGCAGCGCCGGGCGAATGTTCAGCGGCGCGGTTTGCTGTTAAAATCCGCTTTCTGTAACGAAACGGCAAAGCATCATGAGTATCGCCAACAATAAAAAAGCCTTTCACGATTATTTTATCGAAGACCAGCTCGAGGCCGGATTGGTGCTCGACGGCTGGGAAGTGAAAGCCGTGCGCGCCGGCCGCGTGCAGCTGAAAGAAAGCTATATCCACTGGAAAAAAGACGCGTTTTACCTGGTGGGCTGCCACATCACCGCGCTGCCCACCGCCTCCACCCACGTTAAGCCCGATCCGGTGCGCCAGCGCAAGCTGTTGCTCAAGCAGAGCGAAATCAATAAGCTGATCGGCAAGGTGGAACGCAGCGGCTACACCCTCGTGCCGCTCAACCTGCACTACCGGCGCGGCTACATCAAAATGGACATCGGCCTGGCCAAAGGCAAAAAACAGCACGACAAACGCCAAAGCATGAAAGAAGCCGATTGGAAGCGCGAAAAACAGCGGCTGTTGAAAAACCGCTGAGTTGTTTGCGTGTCCGATTAAAGGCTACCTGAAAGCGCCATGCCGCCAGATTTCAGGTAGCCCCACCTTCAGCAGGAGCCCCTTATGAAACAATCCTCCCTTTTCCTCCCCATCGTGCTGATTATTTTCGGCGCCGTTTGGTTTCTCAGCAGCACCGACATCCTGCCCACCACCGCCACGCTGCTGGCTCTCGCGCTGGTGTTGGGCGGCCTTGCCCTGCTGCTGCTCGACGGCATCAACACCCAAAGCATTGTGCACGGCCCCATGCTGATGTATATCGGCGCCGCGGTTTACCTGCGCAACCAAATGTTTATCAACACTGCCCCGCTGGCGGCGCTCGGCATGATGCTGCTCGGCGCACTCATGCTGCTCGCCCGCAGCGGCATCGTGCCGCAAAAATACGGCGCCCACGGCATCCTGCTGCGCCGCAAACGCCGCAACGGCGAACAGGAATAACATCCAAGGCTACCTGAAAAAGTTTTGGCCTGGCAAAAGCCCGGCCAAAGCCTCGTTTTCAGGTAGCCCTTACCGAAATTATTAGGAAAAACAATATGGCTATCATCATCAAAACCCCCGAAGAAATCGAAAAAATGCGCGAACTCGGCCGCCTGGCCGCCGAAGCCCTCGACTACATCGGCGATTTCGTCAAACCCGGCGTTACCACCAACGAACTCAACCAGCTGGTGCACGATTATCATGTAAACGTGCAAGGCGGCTACCCCGCGCCTCTGCACTACGGCAATCCCCCCTTTCCAAAATCCTGCTGCACCTCCGTAAACCACGTTATCTGCCACGGCATACCCGACGATAAACCACTGAAAAACGGCGATATCCTCAATATCGACATCACCATCAAAAAAGACGGCTTCCACGGCGATTCCAGCCGCATGTATACCGTGGGCACCATCAGCCCGCAGGCGCAGCGCCTGATCGACATCACCCACCAAAGCATGATGGCCGGCATCGAAGCCGTGAAGCCCGGAGCCACCCTTGGCGACATCGGCTACGCCTGCCAACAAATTGCCGAAAACGCCGGCTACTCCGTGGTGCAGGAATTTTGCGGCCACGGCATCGGCCGCAGCTTCCACGAAGACCCGCAAGTCGTCCACTACGGCAAAAGAGGCACCGGCCCCGTGTTGCAGCCAGGCATGATTTTCACCATCGAGCCCATGATCAACCAAGGCAAACGCCACCTGCGCATCCTCGAAGACGGCTGGACCGTGGTGACCAAAGACCGCAAACTCTCCGCCCAATGGGAACACGAAGTGCTCGTTACCGACACCGGCTACGAAATCCTCACCATCAGCCCCCGCACCGGCCGGCCCTAATCCCGCCGCTCCGCCCCATTCCGGCCAACCAGCCGAACCGCATCCGCGCTTGGCTGAAACTATCATTTCTCCGCGCCAGGCAAGCCTATGCGGCAGGAAGAAATAAACGTTTCAGCCACCCCCGATTTTTCAGGTAGCCTTTTCCCTTCGCCAAGTCCCGCCATGAACCGCACCTACCAAATTTTCTATTCCTTCTACACCGACGACGCCCACATCGACGGCGGCAGCCCCATTACCGTGTCCGCTGCCGAGCTGCCCCAATATTTCAGCCGCCTGCAGCAGCACCACGACTTCCTCGGCATCATCGACCGGCACGACAACACCTTCCAAATCCTGCTCGAAGAATTCAGCGGCTTTTACTGGGGCGAAATCCCCGACCCCGTAAAAGTGGGCGCGCACGGCCGCTTCTACAGCGCCGAAGAGATGCTCGAACTGCTGAGCAACCTGCCCGCAGAATTCGTGCCGCAAAACTTCGAAGGCCTCAGCTTCGAGCCTTGGCACGAATATTTTGAAGACACCACCTACGGCAAAGAAGCCCAGCTCCTGTTTGAAAGCAGCGGCGACACCGGCGAAATGGTGCGCACCGCCGAAGACATCTGCGAATCCTGCCGCCTCGGCGCATGGGACAACCTCTGCGACGACGGCCTCGCCCTCCTGCAAAGCGAACTCCCCACCAGCCCCGCCGCCTACACCGAAATCAACTACCAGCGCCTCTGCCGCAGCCTCGATTGGCTCGAAGACCTCGTGGCCGAAAACGGCGCATTCGACGAAGACAGCATGGACGATTTGTGCGACATGCTGCTCGAACGCATCGTTGATCTCGACAACTACCGCCAGCCAAGGCACTAGGTATAGCCCATCGAAAGGCTACCTGAAAGCGTATAGGGCGGGGTTTATGCCAGCCAAACCGCGAAAAGGCTACCTGAAAAATGTTTCAGGTAGCCTTTCTTGCAGGAAAGTTTGTGCGGTGTAGGGTGCGTGCCTCAGGCACGCACGCCGTTGCCCATTATGCCAAGTTGCCGTATTCCCAAGCCACGTGCGTGCGTTCCGCACACTCCCTACATCCCACACATGAGCAGGCTACCTGAAACTATTTTTTCAGGTAGCCTGTTGATCGGGCAGGGCGTAGGTTGGGTTGGTAAACCCAACATTTCACTTTAATTTGTTGGGTTATTCCTGAGGCTAACCAAACCTGCTTACTTATGGAGCTTGATAAAAGGTAACACCAAACTGTTCATATTCTCCAATAATTTCAACAATAAATTTTTTATTGGGGTAGTTTGTTATTAAATGGTATTCCCAGTTTTTTTTAATTAGATCGGCAACATTTTTATAAGTTTCATCACTGGCAGTTTGAGAAGTATTAAAAAAGATATCATATAATATAATATAATTAATAGCTTTTTCAGCTTTTGAAATAGAAAGAAAATTTCTTATTCCTTCATCAAATATTTTTTTAATTTCTTCAATATCTTCATCTGTTTCTGCCCACCAAGATAAAATTACCCTATCCTTATATTCTATCGTTTTTGGACAAAGAATGTTTGAAAATATCTCAATATCTTCTGCATATATATTTAAACTAGGGGCTTAGGAAGCAAAATTTATTTTAAAGGA
>NZ_KV795539.1:0-7952 GCF_001809035.1 Eikenella sp. HMSC061C02 | reverse complement strand
AGACAGTACAGATAGTACGGCAAGGCGAGGCAACACTGTACTGGTTTAAATTTAATTCACTATATTTTTCAGGTAGCCTCTTGCTTGGCCTACAGGCTACCTGAAACAAGCGCCCTACTCTGCTGCCGCCATTTCCAGCATTTCGGCGGCATGGCGGCGGGTGGTGTCGGTGAGGGTTTCGCCGCCGAGCATGCGGGCGATTTCTTCGACGCGCGCACTGCCTTCGAGCTCGCGAATGGTGCTCACGGTTTGGCCGCCGCCGCTGTGTTTGCTTACCTGCCAATGCTGCGCGCCGCAGGCGGCCACTTGCGGCAGGTGGGTAACGGCGAGCACTTGGTGCTGCCGCCCCAACGTGCGCAGGGCGCGGCCAACGGTTTCGGCCACGCCGCCACCGATGCCGCTGTCTACTTCGTCAAAAATCAGGGTGGGAATCTGCGTGTATTGGCTGGCGGTAACCTGCAGGGCCAGGCTGATGCGGGCCAGTTCGCCGCCGGAAGCAACTTTGTTCAACGGCCGCAAGGGGCTGCCTTGGTTGGCGGCTACCTGAAACTGCACCTGCTCCAGCCCGTATGCCTGCGCTTCGCACGGGATGAGCTCGATGTGGAAACTCGCACCACGCATGGAAAGATGCTGCATGTGTTCGGTGGTTTCGGCGGCCAATTTGGCAGCGGCCTGCTGCCTTTGAGCAGACAGCTCGCGCGCAGGCTGCAAATAGGCGGCTTCGGCCAGGCGCACCTGTTCTCGCAGGGCTTCGATATCGGCGGCGGCTTCGGAATCGGCCAAATCCTGCTGCAGCTGCGCCAGGCGGGCAGGCAGGTCTTCTGGCTCGATACGGTGGCGACGCGCGGCAGACATCAGCTCGGCCATGCGCTCTTCCTGCGCGGCCAATTCGTCGGGGTTGATTTCGGCACGGGCGGCCACGCTGTGCATGTGGCTGCTGATTTCGCCCAACTCGGCTTCGATGCTATCCAGCATGGCCAGGCTTTCGGCAAAACGTGGCTCGATGCCGGAGAGGCTTTCCAGCTGGCGGCGGCAACGCCCGGCCAGGCTGTGCAGGCCGTTGTCGCCATCGATGTGGGCGGCCACTTCTTCGGCAGCCTGCAACAGCTCGGCAGCGTGCGCCAAGCTGTCGTAGCTTTGCGAAAGCTGCGCCCATTCGCCTTCCACCGGGGCGAGTTTTTCCATTTCGCCCACCTGCCAAGCCAGCCGCTCGCGCTCTTCGGCCAAACGCTCGCCCTCGGCTTCGGCGGTGGCCAAATCTTCTTGTGCCTGCCGCCATTGCCGATAAGCGGCTTGCACTTGCTCGGCCAATGGCTTACTGCCGGCAAAAGCATCCAACAGATCGCGCTGCACGGCTTCGCTGTTGAGCGAGTGGTGCGCGCTTTGGCCGTGGATGTCCACCAGGCGGCTGCCGATTTGGCGCAGTTGGGCCAGGGTGGCGGCCTGATTATTGATGAAGCTGCGGCTGCGGCCTTTGCTGTCGATGGTGCGGCGGATGGAAAGCTCGACCTCGTCTGCGCCGAGCAGGCCTTGTTCGCAGAGTTCGGCGCGCAATGCGGGCAAGCCGCTCAAATCAAACAGGGCGGAAAGCTGCGCTTCAGGGCAGCCGTGGCGGATTTGGCTGTAGTCGGCCTTGTCGCCGAGCAGCAGGCTGAGCGCATCGAGCGTGATGGATTTGCCGGCGCCGGTTTCGCCAGTAAGCACGGTAAAGCCGGGCTGGAAATCCAGATGGAGTTGCTCAACAATCACAAAATCGCGCAAAGAGAGGGCAAGCAGCATGGTGTTCTCGAAAGGAAGGAGTGAAGCGGATTATATAACAGGCTACCTGAAAACCGAGAGGCTACCTGAAAACGGTTTTTCAGGTAGCCTTTTGCTGTGTATCTTGGGATTACAGCAGTGCGTCTACAAACTCGCGGGCGTTAAACGGGCGCAAGTCGTCGATGCCCTCGCCCACGCCGATAAAGCGCACCGGCACGGGGCGGCGGCTGGCCAGCGCAGCCAGCACGCCGCCTTTGGCTGTGCCATCGAGCTTGGTGACGATGAGGCCGGTGAGCCCCAGAGCGTCATCGAAGGCAATCACTTGGTTCACAGCATTCTGGCCGATATTGGCATCCAGCACCACCACGATTTCATGCGGCGCGTCGGGCATGGATTTTTGCAACACGCGCTTCACTTTTTTGATTTCTTCCATCAAATGGGTTTGCGTGGGCAGGCGACCGGCGGTGTCGGCCAGCACGATGTCAATACCGCGCGCTTTGGCGGCTTCCACGGCATCGAAACAGACGGCGGCAGAATCGCCGGAAGCTTGGGAAATCACGGTAACACCGTTGCGCTCGCCCCATTCGGCCAGTTGCTCGCGGGCAGCGGCGCGGAAAGTATCGCCGGCGGCCAGCAGCACGCTTTTGCCCTGAGCTTGGAAATATTTGGCTAACTTGCCGATAGAAGTGGTTTTGCCCGCGCCGTTGATGCCGGCGAGCATAATCACAAACGGCCGTTTGTCTGCGGGCAAGGCCAGCGGTTGTTCCAGCGGTTTAATCAGCTCGTAGATGGCTTCTTTCAATGCGCCGCGCAGTTCTTCGCCGTCTTTCAGGCCGCGCAGGCTCACGCGTTGGCGCACTTCTTCCATCAGATGCTCGGTGGCTTCGATGCCCATATCGCTGGTGAGCAGCACGGTTTCCAGCTCTTCATACAGGTCTTCGTCTATCTTGCCACCGCCAAACACGCCGGCCAGCGATTTGGCCATCTGCTGGCGCGATTTGCTCAAGCCTTGCTTGAGGCGGGCAGCCCAGCCAAGCAAGGTTGGCTGCTCTGAAACTGGCTCGACAGCGGCTTTATGGATGTCGGTACTTGATGGAGCAACTGATTCTGCCGCTGTCTGCTCACTGAATGCTGGCTCGTTGCCTGCCTGAGCATCAGAGTCGTGTTCATCAATCGAAGCAGCTGCTTCAGCTGTAACAACAGATGTTTCGCCCGCTACTTGCTCTACTACTTCTACAGTCGGCACGGCATCAGTGATTTTATCTGCTTGTGTTTCAACAAGAGATTGTTCAGCCAAAACTTCCGGTTGTGCGGGCAATACTTCAGCATCTGCTTCTTCTATGCTTGCGAGCTCGTGTGCCGATATTTCGGTAGCTAAATCAGTCAACTCCAACTCAGTCACAGCAATTTCAGCAGCAGGCGTTTGGGCAGTAGCTTGCTCTGCTGTTTCTGATGTAGATTGCATCGCAACCTCTTCGGTTTGCACTGCTTCTTCAACCGCCTGTACCAACTCGGCTTCCTGTTGCGGGGATGTGGGTTGCGCTTTGCGCTTTCTAAAAAATCCAAAAACCATCTGGTTGGTTATACTCCATAAACAAACCGGTTTACTAACCGGCAATCGAACAAAGGCTACCTGAAACAGATTGGCTGTATTTTCAGGTAGCCTGGCGTACGGCACTCAGTGCGTATTGGAGAGGCGTTTAGCTGCTTTCCAAATCCACAATGCTACGAGCTGCACGGCGGGCATCGAGCAGAATTAGGCCCAATTTGGCGCTTTCGCGTGCGGTTACTACCAATACGGTGTCTTCACCGGCCTGAATCAGCAGGATATAGCCATCAGTGCCTTTCACAATCACCTGCTCCAATTCGCCGCACAGCAGCTCTTTGGTAGTACGGTTACCCAAGGCCAGCAGAGCAGCAGACATCGCGCCCACGCGATCCGGGTCGATATTGCCCTGGAGCATGGATGCAATCGGCAAACCGTCACTAGAAATAACGGCGGAAGCGGTAATATCAACAGACGAACTGTTCAAATCGCTCAATACGGAAGAAACTAATTGTTGTTGCATATCGTGTTTTCCCAATAGTTTAATTAGAATGTTTCAATTTGGTTCGCAGAATCAACGATTTGATACAGCGCCCGCACCAAAGATACAAATTCATCTTTATGCAACTGCGGCACGCCGCCGGTCACTAGGATAAATTTCAAATCACCGATATACAGCGGGAAAAAGGTCAGCTCGCTCTGGCCGGACGGATCGCAAATGCCCACCGCGTTGTGGTAGATGTTCAGGTTATTCTTAATCAGAAGACTGTGCTGTTCATACAAACGCACGGCTTCACTGGCCAGCACAGCGATTTCTTCGGCAGCTTCGTGGTTGAAACCGGAACTGGAGAAATAGAAACCGTCTTGATCCACCAACAATGCTTTTTGCACATCAGAAAGATGCATCAGGATATTGGGCAGGCCGGTACCGCTGAGTAAGTCGGTTTTCTTGTCCGGCTCGTCTTCGCCATACAAAAATTCCAAACGCTGCATGCGATACAACAAGTTGAGTGCGGCATCAATATCGTTGGTTTGCGCCCAGCGCAATACATTTTCCCGGCTAACGGTTTCCTGCTCACCAGCTTGTAGAATACCGCCCAGTAGAGTACGGCTAGCGCTTTGGCCTTTATTGGAAACCGCATAATATGCGCCGGCAGGAGTTACTCGTGGGTATAGATTAGGCTGCAAAAGTAGTGTCGAATCCATTTTTATACCTCTAAACCAGGATCAATTGAATACAGCATAGCTGTAACCAGCTGTTTCACATCGTTTTCGTTACGAGCATCAATTTCAAATACTGGCACGTTCATGCCGTATTGCAACAGATATTTCTGGTATACCTCGATACCCGGCGTGGCTTTCAAATCCATCTTGGTTACACCAACAACCACAGGGGCGGTTTTGAGCAAATCGCTGAATGAATCCAAGAAGAACTTCAGATCTTTCAAAGGATTGGAACGGGTATTATCCAGCAGCAACACCAAGCCCATACTGCCTTGGCTCAGAATATCCCACATGAAATCAAAGCGTTCCTGCCCAGGCGTACCGTACAAATGCACTTTGGTTTTTTCATCCAAGTGAATCACGCCGTAGTCCATGGCCACGGTGGTGTGGCTTTTCATGGAGGTCGTCATATCAGATGCACGGGCATCGGTCTTGATCGGCGGGTCGTCCGACAGTGCAGCAATAGCGGTAGTTTTCCCCACGCCGACCGGGCCTGTAAAAATAATCTTATTCTCTGCCATGTTATATTCCTTTATCGGCCAATAATTTTATTCATCAAACGTTGCAGCAGTCCGCGTTGTTTCGGTACTTCTTCATCGCCACTATCTTCATGCGCTCTGGCATGAACTCTCTCCGGACGCTGTATAGTTTGCGTTTGGGCGGCAGCCCTAGCTTGCCCTGCTCCAGTAGTTTGAGGCTCAGCTTGTCCAGCTGATTCCACAATCAGATGGTCGGTAACATAGACTGCAGTAAGATAATCAGCCAAATCTTTGTTATCGATAAGCATCAGCTTGTGCAGGATAGTCAGGCTACCTGAAGCCTTGGTTAAGAAGGCAGATAGGCGCATTGATTCGGCAAGCGGTGCCAAACGGGTCAGGTTTGGCCAGTTGCGAACTTTGAATACTGTATTTTTGTTGATGACTTTGGGGAAACGACCATTACCTGTCCAAATAGCCAGCTGCCACAAGCAAGCACTGATGGAGAGTTTTGCCTTAGCCTTCAAATGTTCTTCTGTGATTACTCGTGTCTGCAAATCAACAAACTTTTGCTCACACAAAGATTGGAGTGTTTCAGAATCGGTTGCCAGCAACACTTTCTGAACAGAAGGGAACACCAACAGCACAGGCTTACCATTGTGCATTACTGCCACATCGTTATCCTGCTTGGCTGCCTTGCGCACTTCGCCCAACAAGCCGCCGTCTTCATCAAAATGTTCGATGGTAATATTGGCTGAATGAGATTGTGTGGCTGCCGGTTCAGTCTCTTGTGTTGCCTGTCTAGAAACAGGAGCCGCTGAGCTGCCACTACTACTAGCCACCCAAATACCATTACCCTGTTGCAAGTTCTTCAAGTTCAAAAACAGAGTATCGAACTTAATTGGTTTGGCCAAATAAGGAGCGGTTACCGGAGGCGGAGAACTGGAGAAATACACCACTTTCGCATCTGGAAACTGATTTTTCGCATCTTTCCAAATCTCTACATCGGTATCGGCATCGGCCAATACCATATCCGGCTGAATGCCCTGCTCCACCGTAACCAGTTCATAATTGGTGATGCCGTGCATTTTGAATGCCATGCGGAACATCGCATATTGGCGCTCATCCATGCCCAACAGCATAATGTGAACCGTCTTCACTTGGGGGATTGCGTTATTAGTCATTTATTATGTCCGAACAGAACCGTAGTTGATTTTTTGTAGCAACTGGCTCATTGCCAATACTACCTCCTCTGGCGGATGCTGGATATTGGCACGTATCTTATGCAATACCTGCTCCAAGCGCTCCCACTCTTCCGCACGTTCGCAAATATCGAACAGCGTGATATACAGCTGCGATTCGCTGGGGTATTCCAAAATCGATTCTTCCAGCAAATTCATTGCTTCATCCAACTGACCGTACATCAATAACGATTCGACATCACGCAACACTTTTTCTGCCGGCGTCTGTTTTACGCTGACATCATCAGTACGTGTTCTAATAAGGGGTTTGCGGTGCGCTTTTTGGGTACTGGTGCCTCGATCTAAGAAACCGTTGGCAATCCCGATTTCGCGCAATTGAGCCTCATTCGGATTAGCTTCCAACTGAGTAAAGATAGGGTGTTCACCCAAGTTGAGACCCCAGCCCAGCATCCTTTCCTTCACTTGGCGGCCATACTGGCCTAATGTGTAGTAGAGCTGCCAAAGATGTTGGGCAAATCGGTCGATATTTTGATTTTTATAATCCAAACTCAGCGCATCAATAATCAATGCAGCCGGTTTATTGGCCTGGCGGATAGCCTTATTGGCATAGCTGACTGCCGCATCATAGGCCAATCTATCCTTCATCAGGCGATAGCCTGACTCAGGCTCCATAAAGCCCATCAGAGCGGCTTTTTCTTCATCGTGCACAAGAATAGCACCAGCATATTTGGAGTTGGTCACCAACTCCTTGCGAGTCTTGACTGACGCCAAATCTGCCACCTTCTGCTCGTTCTCGGCTTCTGCAACTGCACGACGGCTTTTCTGCTTGGTCTGCTTGCTTTGTGCCGGAGCATCCAATCCGTTGCGTTCGCCGATTTCGGCAGAGGTTTGCTGCACACCCCAGCCCAGCACTTCTTCAGCCAACACGCGTAGATTAAGGTTGTTTTTATCGACAGCCAAACCTTGTTTGATATAGTCCTCAGTTTGTGCTTTGGTGAGTAGGTTGCCGAACTGGCGCAAAGTTTCAGCCAACTCGTCCGGCTTTTTAGCATCTAGCCACAATTGCACCAACTCATTAACCAAAGTGCTGCGCATACCGTCGCTCACTGCTGCCGAGCCGGAAGTTAGATATTGAGACAGCGATTCGGCTGCTTTTTCATGGTAACCGAATTGCTTATAGACTTTATATTCCGTGAGTGCATCAACTTCCTGCGCCACATTGACTGCTGCTGCTTCCGCCTCCACATCAGGCACAGCTTCCCAACCCCAGTCTTCACTCACCTCAATCTCTTCAGGCTCAGATGGCGAAACTGCTGCAGCCTGGCGAACAGCTGCCGGCGCTGACTTTTTGCTGCCTGATCGGGCAGCAGCGCGTTTACCTCTGCCTTTTTTCTCTTCATCAACAGCGGCTTTTGCCTGTTGTTTTTGGCGGCGCTGCACAAAAATCAAGCCTGCCAAAACCACCAATAGCGGAACTAGAATCGTCAGATCCATTTATCCCACCCTCCCTAAACATAATTGAATGAAAATATTCATCCTACTTCTCTTAACATCTTTCCAAACACAAATGTCGGAAATTTAGACTAAAGTATATATTAATTTACACGTTCTATTCAAACGGATTAATGAAACTCTCCGCTAAAAAGAAAGAGATTACACACTAACAGCGTATCTTTTCTCTGCCCAGCAGGTAATAATTGATGGGGCTGACATAGATTAGCCCTAAATTCCACACCACTCCCGCAG
>NZ_KV795538.1:0-1875 GCF_001809035.1 Eikenella sp. HMSC061C02 | reverse complement strand
TTTTTAAATAGTATTCCTGCCGATATGTTTTTACTGGTGGCTAAATCAGGCATTCCTGACGGTCTAGGCTATATAATCGGCGCGGCAACATTTATTGTTACCAAGAATATGATGAATCGCCTTACCTTCGGGGTGTTTTCATGATTTACCTGATTACTGGAACGCCCGGCACGGGCAAAACCGCGTTTGCAGTATCGTCTATCATCAATAACAGAAATGGGCTTTTTAAATATGAGACCGAAGACGGCGAAACGGTGGATAGACCGCTTTATTTTTGTCATATTGACGGACTTGACGAAAAGGCTCTTAAAGCGCATCGTCTGACTGAGGAACAAATTCAGTCAGCACCGCTGAATGAAATTGTTCCTCAGGGCTCGGTCGTCATTGTTGACGAAGCAGATTACGCATATCCCACTCGCGCTTCCGCTAAGGAAGTGCCCCCCTACGTCAAAACCCTGAAAGAATTGCGGCATGATGGTTTTACCCTGATTTTGATGACTCAGCATCCTAGCATGTTGGATAGTTATATTCGCAATTTGGTTAGTAAGCATTGGCATTTAGAACGCAAACAGGTGGGCACCAAACTGTATGAGTTCTATCGCTGCGAAACCAATTTAGCTTCAGCCTGCGCTGCCAAGGGTGTAACCTCCGATTTTTACAAGCCTGACAAACGCGCGTTTAAATACTACAAATCCGCCAGCATCCACATCAAATTCAAGAAAAAACTGCATCCCGTTTTTTACGGCATGGGCTTGCTTTTGGTGTGCGCTCCGCTGTTTTTTTACTACACGTCAGGTCGGTTTAAACGCTATGTCGGGGCAGAGGAACAGCCTGCCGCTGTGTCGGTTGCCGAAACCTCGGCGCCGGCACAACAACAGGCAGCGGCGGATAACTATTCAGCCGCTTCGCCCGTGGCTGCTTCCATGCCCATCGGCGCAAAAGTCGAAGATTACCGCCCACGGATTGCCAATCTTCAGGAAACCGCGCCCATTTACGATAGCTTGCGACAAGTAGCCGATTTTCCCCGCCGTGTTGCCTGCGTGGCTTCGGCTGATAGCTGCAATTGCTACAGCCAACAAGCCACGATATTGCCCAATATCAGCACGGCAGAATGTCGCGCTATCGTTAAACAGCGTCCTTTTGACCCCTATCGCAAGATGGAAACGGAACGCGCGGAAACCAAAGTTTCCGCTCCGCCGTCTGAACCTCAAGTTTTAGCTTTGGAAGGCAGTACAAAGCCTAATCTTTCTTATTCTGAATTGCCAAACATGGCGCAGTAAAAACCTACATCGTCAGCCGCATTGTCAAGGGGGAAGCTTTGTAAAGGCGCAGCCTTTATGAATACCCCCTTTACAATGCTACCTAGTAGAACACTATAGCCCAAGGGGAAGTGTTAAAGCGAAGCGGCAACCTTCCCCGCGCGGCGTCGCAAGTGAGACTAGGGGGTTTGGGGGACTAGTCCCCCATGCTGTAGCAGGTTTTCAGGTAGTCTGTTGTGCCGAAGGCACGTATTGAGGGGCGCAACGCGCCACACAATACAACCTAGGGGATGCAAGGGGAACGCCCCTTGTGGGTGGCTGGGTGGGATTAGAAGCGTTAGGGATATTAACCCGAATGGGCAGAGACCTAGGCTCGGTTCTGTTGCCTGAATACATGAACGGCTTACAGAATTTTAGCCCGACCCGCCCAAGCGCAAAAAGTGAAATGCGGTCGGTTCTCGTAGATTTTTCAGGTGCAAACAATCGCCTGAAAGAATCGCAGAGGAGACCGCCTCACGCGCGCCCAAGGGGAACGCCCAACCGCTTCGCAGAATGGGGATGCAAGGGGCAAAGCCCCTGCTTAGCAAATGTCTAAACTACCGAAACTGTACATTAT
>NZ_KV795537.1:0-4333 GCF_001809035.1 Eikenella sp. HMSC061C02 | reverse complement strand
ACCTGTGGTGTAAACAACGCGCCGATTTACTACAGCTAAAATGGAGCGAAGCGAAGTTTTATGGATTAAACAAGACAATATGTCTAAAAAATATTAGCTTTTTGCCCTCCTATCAACCAATTTTAAAAATTTTGTCTAAAAAAGCTGTCAAATTGTCAAAATTCGGGTAGTATGCGGCATCTAAATATCCGCGACAGCGCCTTTACCCGCTTCCGCTATGCCCGCCTGCCGGCAACGGCCACAAGCCCGCCAGCCCGCCGCACCGCATACCGGCCGCGCCGTCCGCCCCGTTTAACCGAATCCAAAAAAGGAATCCACATGCAAGTTTACTACGATAAAGACGCCGACCTCTCCCTGATCAAAGGCAAAACCGTGGCCATCATCGGCTACGGCTCGCAAGGCCATGCCCACGCCGCCAACCTGAAAGATTCCGGCGTAAACGTGATTGTCGGCCTGCGCCAAGGCGGCTCCTGGAACAAAGCCCAAGCTGCCGGTTTCGACGTGCGCAGCGTGGCCGATGCCACCAAAGCCGCCGATTTGGTGATGATTCTGCTGCCGGATGAAAACCAACCGGCCGTATACCGCGCCGAAATCGAGCCCAACCTCAAGCAGGGCGCCGTATTGGCCTTTGCCCACGGCTTCAACGTGCACTACAACCAAATCGTGCCGCGCGCCGACTTGGATGTGGTGATGATTGCCCCCAAAGGCCCCGGCCACACCGTGCGCAGCGAATTCCTCAAAGGCGGCGGCGTGCCCTCGCTGATTGCCGTATATCAAGACAAAAGCGGCAAAGCCCGCGACATCGCCCTCTCCTACGCCGCAGCCAACGGCGGCACCAAAGGCGGCGTGATTGAAACCAACTTCCGCGAAGAAACCGAAACCGACCTCTTCGGCGAACAAGCCGTATTGTGCGGCGGCGCGGTTGAACTGGTGAAATGCGGCTTTGAAACCTTGGTGGAAGCCGGCTACGCGCCTGAAATGGCCTACTTCGAATGCCTGCACGAGCTGAAACTGATCGTGGACTTGATGTATGAAGGCGGCATCGCCAACATGAACTACTCCATTTCCAACAACGCGGAATACGGCGAATACGTTACCGGCCCCGAAGTCATCACGCCGGCCACCAAAGAGGCGATGAAAAAAGCCCTGTATCGCATTCAAAGCGGCGAATACGCCAAAATGTTCATCCAGGAAGGCGCAACCAACTACGCCAGCATGACTGCCCGCCGCCGCCTGACCGCCGACCACCAAATTGAAAAAGTGGGCGCCCAGCTGCGCAGCATGATGCCTTGGATTGCCAAAAACAAATTGGTGGATCAAAGCAAAAACTAATTATCGGCAAGTGATTGCCTAAAAACAGGCTACCTGAAAACGAAGCTTCAACGCCTCTCAAACGCCGCATAGCGGGGTTTCGGCGAAGCTAAATTTTCAGGTAGCCTTCTTATATGCTTCCATGCTGCTCAACTCACCACAGTGCTTATACCGTGAACCATTTTGGCTGCATCGGCAGAAGGATGGCTAGCCAATCCATCGCTAGCGAATTGTTCTGCATGACCTAAATGCAATAGAGGCTACCTGAAACCCTGCCCTGTTTTAGATAATTGGTTTCAGCTAGCCTCCTCCTCAATATGAATCCTATTCATCTACTAGCGCTAATTTTTCAGCCAGCCGCCCTTGCCTAAACCCCCGCCGCCCGCTACCGTATCGCCTTTCTTTCGCATTTCGTTTCCCGCCATCATGCTACACAATACCCTCAGCTTCGAATTTTTCCCCACCCGCACGCCCGAAGGCCGCGAAAAACAGAAAATCACCCGTAAGCAACTTTCCCAATACCAGCCCGAGTTTTTCTCCTGCACCTCCGGCGCCGGCGGCACCACCCGCGAAGGCACCATGCAAACCATCCGCGACATCCTTGCCGAAGGCATGGCCGCCGCCCCGCACATCCCCTGCGTGGGCTTGGATGCCGGCGAACTCACCGACCTCTTGCAGGAATACAAAGATTTGGGCATCCGCCACGTGGTTGCCCTGCGCGGCGACATCCCCTCCGGCATGGGCTTGGGCACCACCGGCCTGCACCACGCCAACGAACTGGTGGAGCTCATCCGCCACCGATTCGGCGACTGGTTCCACATCGAAGTGGCTGCCTACCCCGAATACCACCCGCAATCGCGCAGCGCCGAAGACGATATCCAAAGCTTCGTGCGCAAAGTGAAAGCCGGCGCCGATTCCGCCATCACCCAGTTTTTCTTCAATGCCGACGCCTACTTCCGCTTCCTCGACGATGTGCGCGGGCGCGGCGTGGAAATCCCCATCGTGCCCGGCATCATGCCGATTGCCAACTTCTCCAAACTCGCCCGCTTCGCCGATATGTGCGGCGCCGAAATTCCGCGCTGGCTGCGGCTGAAGCTGCAATCCTATGCCGACGACACCGCCTCCATCAAAGCCTTGGGGCTGGACGTGGTAACCGAAATGTGCGGCCGCCTCCTGCGCCACGGCGCCCCCGGCCTGCATTTCTACACCCTCAACCAGGCAGGATTGTCTTCCACCATCTGCCAACGTTTAGGCTACTAATCCGCCCTTTGCCAAATAGAGATGAAGGCTACCTGAAAAGGTTTCAGGTAGCCTTCATCTCTTCTGAGCGCCCGTCCGGTGCTATAATTCGCCCTTTCCAACATTAGCTTAGGCCAGTAACCATGTTACGCGCACTCATTATCGTTTTCGCCTGCCTAGCCGCAGGCGAAGTGCTTTTACACCTCACCCACCTCAAACTCCCCGCCAGCATCGTGGGGCTGCTGATTTTGTTCGGCCTGCTCCAAGCCGGCTGGGTGAAGGAGGCCTGGTTTAAGCCGATGACCGAATTCCTCATGCAGCACATGATGCTGCTGATGATTCCCGCCTGCGTGGCACTGATGGATTATTTTTCCATCGTGGCGCACGATTTCTGGTCGATTGCCATCGCCACCGTGGCCAGCAGCGTGCTGGTGCTGCTCTCCAGCGCGAAAACGCACGAAATTTTAAGGAGGCACAAATGAGGGAAGTTGCCACCAACCCCATTGTGCTGATTCTGATGATGCTCGCCATCTACCGCTTCAGCCTGTTTTTACGCCTGCGCAGCGGCAGCCCGCTGGCCAACCCGCTGATGGTGAGCACGCTGTTGGTAATCGGCTACCTGAAACTCTTCGGCATCCGCTACGACGATTTCATGCAAACCGGCCGCATGGTCGGCTTTTGGCTGCAGCCGGCCATCGTGTGCCTGGCCATCCCCATGTATCAGCAGTGGCCGCGCATCCGCAGCCAATGGCTGCCGATTGCCGCCTCGCAGCTGGTGGGCAGCGTGGTGGGCATTGTGAGCGGTGTGCTGTTTGCCCACTGGTTGGGCGCCAGCCACGATGTGGGCCAGTCGCTCGCCGCCAAATCGGTTACCATGCCGATTGCGCTGGAAATCACCCACGTGCTAGACGGCATCCCCGCCGTTTCCGTGGCCGCCGTGCTGCTGGCCGGCCTCACCGGCCAGTTTATCGGCTTCTGGATTCTGCGCCACAGCCACATCCGCAACCCCATCTCGCACTCCATCGCGCAGGGCACGGCCTCGCACGCCATCGGTATTGCCGCCAGCCTGGAAATCAGCGGCCACTTCGCCGCCTACGCCACCCTCGGCCTGATCTTCAACGGCATCCTCACCTCTTTCCTCGCCCCGATTATCGTGCCGCTCTTGGCCGTTTAAATGTGCCATATGAATGGCAAAGGCTACCTGAAAGCGAAGCTTCAACGCAGTTAAAACGGAGCGAAGCGAAGTTTCTGCGAAGCTAAAGCACAGCTTCAACGAAGTTGAAACCGCGTGCGTGTCGCGCACATCCTGCGCCTGCTTAACGCAATGAATATCATGAAGAACTATTCAATTAGCTCCATAACGGTAATTTTAATATCCGGCCTGCTTGGCGCTTGCAGTATGTCTGATTGGTGGAATGGGCATTATGCAACAAGAGCTGCATTGACTGATGCTCAGAAAGAGCGGGCAGCTTACTATGCTGCCGAATCGCCGGAGCAACGAGAGTTACGTAGAAAAAATCGCTTAATTTGTGATAAAGAAACTGGTTATGATAGGTGTATGCGCCGCTTAGGAACGCCTGTCTGGCACGATGGATTGGATAACTGATATTAGTGAGTAGGTTGGGTTAGCCGCAGGCGTAACCCAACAAACAAGAGTGGAATGTTGGGCTTACCAACTCAACCTACGCCCTGCTTTATCAACAGGCTACCTGAAAAATAGATTTCAGGTAGCCTGTTTATTTCCAAGGTGTAGCAACTGTATTTTTCACCCCGTCGGGCAAAA
>NZ_KV795536.1:120791-137230 GCF_001809035.1 Eikenella sp. HMSC061C02 | reverse complement strand
AGCAAATGTCTAAACTACCGAAACTGTACATTATGCGAACTTTAGTATTGTTCATTTTATGCAGGCTAATTAAGTATACATTCGCTGATTTGAAACAATCTGCAAGGCAGCGAAATATTTTTGTTGTATATAACTAGAGTGTTCAATCTGTAGTTGTTATCTGCATTAGAAACATAAATTTTCAGGTAGCCTTTTCACATGCAATCAGGCTACCTGAAAATCTGCTACACAAATTTAAACTGCTTATAGATATACAATCTCGCCACTGCGGCCTTTGCTTTCCTCGCTCATCCAATACACAAACTCAGGGGCAAGTTCGCTTAATTCGCGGCGTTCGCTGCGAGATTCGCCAGGATGGGTTTTCATGCGTTGCGGGGAATTAACGGGACCAGGAACGAGCACGTTGGCACGCAGATTGGGGAAACGTGCCCATTCATCGGCGGCAACTTTGCACAAATAGTTCAAAGCGGCTTTAGAGGCGCCGAAGCCGCCCCAGTAGGCTTGCGGAGTTTCGCCATGACTCTCGCCGATAAAGGCCACCGAAGCGTCGGAGGCAGCCTGCAGCATAGGCAAACAGGCACGGGTGAGCGCCATGGGGGCGACGGTGTTGATGCGGTATTGGTTTACCCACTCAGCCACGGTTTGGAATTCGAGCGGCGAGAGTGCATAAAAATAGGCGGCACTATGAATGATGCCGTTGAGACGGCCACCGGTGGCTTCGGCTACGGCTTTGGCCAGGCGTTCGTATTCCTGTTCTTCAGCGGCCATCAGGTCGAACACCACGGCAAAGGGCTCGGGGCAGCCGGCGGAAACGATGGCGTCGTACACTTTTTCCAGCTTTTTCTGATGTCTTCCCACCAACACTACGGTGGCGCCGGCTTCGGCACAGGCGCGGGCGACTTCGGCACCGAGGCCTTGTGATGCGCCGGTAATCAGGATGACTCTATCTTGCAGTTTCATGCGTTCCCTTTCTGATGATTGAGCTGGTGATTGGATATGCAGAAACTTGTCTTCCTGCGTAAAGATTGCGTATTTTCAATTGGTTTGATGTTTTCAGGTAGCCTGATAAATGCTGCTTGAGGCTACCTGAAATATGAAAATATCCAGGAGAGCTCTGGCATTTATACACAAGCCTGGGGCAAGTTTGCGCTCCCCATTGCAGGCTGCCATTTTCAGGTAGCCTGCCGCCCTGCCCGGCCAAACGGCTGCAATCAGCTGCCGATTTTGATCACTTCTGCGCCTTCTGCCCGGCCAATAATCAGCACGTGGGCAGGATGGCGGGCAAACAGGCCGTTTTCCACGATACCGGGGATGCGGTTGAGTTCGTCTTCCAGTTTGAGCGGCTCGTTGATCGGCATATTGTGCACATCGATGATTTTATGGCCGCTGTCGGTGGTGAAATTCAAGCGCAGCTGCGGGCTGCCGCCGTATTTGAGCAGCTGGCGCGACACCAGCGAGCGGGCGGCGGGGATGATTTCGATCGGCAGCGGGAATTTGCCCAGCCTGGAAACGTATTTGCTCTCGTCTACGATGCAGACGAATTTTTCGGCGGCGCTGGCCACGATTTTTTCGGCCAACAGCGCGCCGCCGCCGCCTTTAATCATTTGCAGGCTGTGGTTGACTTCGTCGGCGCCGTCGATATACACGGGCAGCTCGTCCGCCTCGGTGAGCGGCACTTCGGGGATGCCGTGTTGTTTCAAAAGTTCGCTGGTAGCTTTGGAGGTGGAAACGGCACCTTTGATGCGGATGCCGCTATTGGCCAGCTCTTCGATGAAAAAGTTTACGGTGCTGCCGGTGCCGATGCCGATGTAGGCATTTTCGGGCACGAATTCGAGGGCTTTTTGGGCGGCGGTGCGTTTGAGTTGGTCTTGGGCGGACATAGTGTTCTCCTGTTAGCGTGATTGGTGGGCTTGGCTTCGTTTCAGGTAGCCTTATTCTACTATGCGGGCGGGAGTTTGGGTATGCAGGCCACCCTGCCCTTTTGCTTTGGCGGACGGGGTTTAGAACTTTGCCCAGCCGGCAAAATCTTTTTTAATTTCCCAGCCTTTTTTCGTAAGCTCGGCGGCATGGGTGGGGAATAAATCCATGATGCAGTCTTGCCATACGTCGGAAAGGCTATCCTTGTAGGGGTAGGCGTATTGTGTTTGTTTCCGCAGGCGCAAACCGGCTTGCAGCAGCGCGCTGAGGCCGTTGAGTAATTCGTGCACAACAGTTTCGCCCAGTTCGTCGAAATAATCTTGGCGGAAGCTGAGCAGCAGGCCGCTCTGCGGCAGGCCGCCGGAGGTGGCGTCATCCAGCGTCAGAGTAAGCGCCGGCGTGGTGTCTTGCTTGGAACAGGTAACGGGGCTAGGGAAATTGGCAAAGAAGTAGGGAAAGTCAAAGGCTTCCGGATGGGTGCTGAGATAGTAGTTATCGGCAAGTTTCTGCAATTTTTCCGCGCGCCACGATAGGCGGCCGAGTTTGACTTCCCCGTTGCTGTCATATTGGCTGGCACCGATGCGCGGTATGCCTTTGATTTTACCTGCGAAGGGGTTGATTTCGTTGATGAAGGCGGGCCAGAAGGCACGGTTTTCAAGGTGTTGCTTGATGCTAAGCGGGGCGAGGAGGATGAAGTTTTGGTGGAGGTTGGTGAATTTCATCGTGCGGCCTTTCCGGCTGGTGGCAGAGAGGCTACCTGAAAAGGAAAGAAGGGGCAAATCCGGTTTCAGGTAGCCTGATGGGGCTTGAGGCTACCTGAAAAACGGGCGGCTTGGCAAATCCGCGTCCCTCCCGCTCGTTTTTCGTTTTTATACGCGGAATTCGGGGTTTATCCGCCAGCCTTTTCCAGCAGCACCACGGCTTGGGCTTCGATGCCTTCCATGCGGCCGAGGTAGCCGAGTTTTTCGTTGGTTTTGCCTTTGATATTGACGCAGTTCTCAGCCAGCCCCAAGTCGGCAGCGATGTTGGCGCGCATGGCGTCGATATGGGGGAGCAGTTTGGGCTGCTGGGCAATAATGGTGCTGTCCACGTTCACTACACGCCAGCCTTGAGCCTGCACCACGGTGTAGGCTTGGCGCAGCAGGGCACGGCTGTCGGCGTCTTTATGTTCGGCGGCGGTGTCGGGGAAGTGGGTGCCGATATCGCCCAAGGCGGCGGCGCCGAGCAGGGCATCGGTGATGGCGTGCAGCAGAGCGTCGGCGTCGGAGTGGCCGAGCAGGCCTTTTTCAAAGGGGATGGTTACGCCGCCGAGGATGAGCGGGCGGCCGGGCACGAGCTGGTGGACGTCGTAGCCTTGTCCGATGCGGAGGGTCATGGAAGTTGCCTTTGTTGGGTGGATTTTAGGTTTCAGGTAGTCTTGGAGCGGGAGGCTACCTGAAAAATTAATTGTCGATCAAATGGCCGAGTTTGGCGGCTTTGGTTTTCAGGTAGCCTGTGTTCTCGCTGTTTTGTCCCACCAAAAGTGGCACGCGTTCGGTGATTTTAATGCCGCTTTTCTCCATCTTGCTGATTTTATCGGGATTATTGGTAAGCAGGCGGATGGAGTGAACGCCGAGGTGTTGGTAGATGGCTTGAGCCAGGCTGAAATCGCGGGCGTCTACGGGCAGGCCGAGGGCGAGGTTGGCTTCTACGGTATCGAGGCCTTGGTCTTGCAGCGCGTAGGCGCGGATTTTATTGATGAGGCCGATGCCGCGTCCTTCTTGGCGCAGATACACAATCACGCCGCGCCCTTCGCGCTGCACGGCCTGCATGGCGGCTTGTAGCTGGGGGCCGCAGTCGCATTTTTGCGAAAACAGGGCGTCGCCGGTGAGGCATTCGGAGTGGATGCGGGAGAGCACGGGCTCGCCGTTGGCGATATTGCCCATGCTCAGGGCGATGTGTTCTTGGCCGCTTGGCTCTTCGAAGCCGTGCATGGTAAAGATGCCGTATTCGGTGGGCAGGCGGCAGGAGGCGATGAATTTTAGCGGGGTCATGGTGCTTGTTTGGTGTGTGGAGTGCTTGTTTTTAACTTTCAGGTAGCCTTTATTCGACGGCGTCTTCCGGCTGCAACAAATCGGCGAGCGGTTCGGTCAAGGCAAGAGCCAGGCCGACCCAGATGCTTTGGGCGGCTTCATCGAAGGCAGCGGTGTGGCCATGTTCGAGATACACCACGCCGAGCACGCGGCCGTTTTCGGCGCATACCGGTACGGCCAGCTGGCTGCCGGGGCGGTGGCGGCTACCGGCGAGGTCGCCGTTTTGCAGCCATTGGGCAACGTCGTCTATTTGGTTCAGCCAGCCGGTTTGCGCGCTGCGCGTGGCCAGGTGGGCGGTGTGCGCGGCTTCTAAGTCTTGCTCTACGGCAAGCAGCTTTTCCAACGGCTCGCCTTGCGCCACCAGGTGCAGCAGGCTAACTGGTGTGTGCAGCAGATACACGGCGGCGCTGCGGCAGGGGCTAGCGGTATAGGCGGAATCAAGCGCCATAAAGATTTGGCGCAACCGGGCGTGGTGCGCTTCGTTGCGCGGCAGATGCTGCTCCAATACGCCGTCCGCACTGCGATACCACAGGATTTCCGGCTCAATCTCCGCCCTGCCCGCCGCCATCACGCTACTGGCAGTGAGCATGGCGATCTGCACCGCCTCTGCCGGCAGTTTCAGGCCTTGGGTGCGCAGGTAGTCTTGAATCAATGCGGTGCTCATGGCGGCTTTCCTGAAAAATGGGCAATGATACTGCCAGAGCGGGCAAATGACAATTTCCATTGCCATAGCAACCAGCTATCGCCGCCCTGCCCCTTGTGCCGTGCCGCCATTTTCAGGTAGCCTTCTCTCCTTTGATAACCAGCCATCCAACCGCGCCATGAAACTCAAACCCTTCCTCACCCAGGCTGCCTCCGTGCTGCGCCGCCTCGACCAAATCCTGCCGCCCGAACAGCGCGAACCCGATTGGCAAGCCATCGCCTTCCGCTGGCAGAAACATGGCAACGGCGGCTTGCTCACCGCCCTGCCCCGCCCGCACACTTTTCCCCTCGCCCGCCTGTGTGCCATCAGCCCGCAAACCCAGCGCCTGGTGCGCAACACCGAGCAATTCCTCGCCGGCCGCTCGGCCAACAATGCCCTGCTTACCGGCGCGCGCGGCACAGGCAAATCCTCGCTGATTAAAGCCCTGCTGCACGAATACGCCGAGCGCGGCCTGCGCCTGATTGAAGTAGACAAACACGACCTGGCCGGCCTGCCCGCCCTGCTCGATTTGCTCGCCCCGCGCAGCGAAAAATTCATCGTTTTCTGCGACGACCTCTCCTTTGAAGACGGCGAAGACAGCTACAAAGCCCTTAAAACCGCGCTGGACGGCGGCCTCTCCCGCCGCGCCGACAACGTGCTGGTGTATGCCACCTCCAACCGCCGCCACCTCATGCCCGAACACATGACCGACAACCTCGCCCGCACCGGCGAGCGCGGCGAAGTGCACCAGCAGGAAGCCGTGGAAGAAAAAGTCTCCCTCTCCGACCGCTTCGGCCTTTGGCTCAGCTTCTATCCCTTCAGCCAAGAAGACTATCTTGCCGCTGCCGAAAGCTGGCTGGCCGATGCCGGCCTGCCGCTGGACGACACCGCCCGCCGCGCCGCCCTCCAATGGGCACAGATGCGCGGCAGCCGCTCCGGCCGCACCGCCTACCAGTTCGCCTGCGATTGGGCCGGCCGCCTGCCGCACGAGCGGGAAGTGGATTAGCCGTTTGGAATAGATACAAATCAAAGGCTACCTGAAACCCTGGTTTGGATTTTCAGGTAGCCTTTTTTCATACTGCGGCTAAGCCGCTAGCATCATCACACAAAATCCAAAATCGGCCAGCCGCGCTGTGCGGCGGTGAGGGTGAGCACAGGGTCGGGATTAACGGCTACGGGCTGGTTTACTTGCTCCAAGAGCGGCAGGTCGTTGCGGGAATCGCTGTAGAAATAAACTTTTTCGTAGTCGGCCTGGCTTTGGCCGCGTTCGGCCAGCCATTGGTGCAGGCGGGTTACTTTGCCCTCTTGGAAGCTGGGCGTGCCTATCGGGCGGCCGGTGTAGTTGCCTTCATCATCGGTTTCAAGGCTGATACCGATGATGTTTTCAATGCCGAATTCGCGGGCGATGGGGGTGATGATGAATTCGTTGGTGGCGGAAATCAACAGCAGGGTGTCGCCCGCGTCGCGGTGGCTATCGACCAGCATTCTGGCCATTTGGGTGATACTTGGGCGGATGCGCTGCATAAACTCGCGGTGCATTTCGTCCAACTCGGCGCGGCTGTATTCGGCCAGCGGGCGCAGGACGAAGGCGAGATAGGCATCGAGATCGAGGCAGCCTTTGCGGTAGTCTTGGTCGAACGCTTGATGGCGCTGCATATCGGCATCGCTGAAGATGCCTTTTTCGTACAGGAAATTACTCCATTCGCTGCTGGAGTCGCAGTTGATGAGGGTGTGGTCGAGGTCGAAGATGGCGAGGTTCATTGGTTTAAATATCCTGTTGCAGCAGTTGTTTGAGCAGGGGCAGCGTGATGGGGCGGTGGCTGGCCAGGGCATGGCGGTCGAGCGCGTCGAGCATGGCCATCAGGCTGCCGATGTCGCGCCGCCAGTGGTGCAGCAGGTAGCGGAAAATATCGGGCGAAATGCGGATTTGGCGGCGGCGGGCGGCTTCAACCAAGGCGGCGATTTTTTCTTCGTCGCTGAGCGGTTTGATTTCATACACCAGGCAGTAGCCCATGCGGGTGCGCAGGTCTTCGCGCACGGCTAAGCGCGGCGGCGGCACGCTGGCGCCAATCAGGAGCGCGCCCTGCCGGCTTTGGCGGATGTGGTTGCAGAAATTAAACAATTCGGCTTGACCGTCGGCATCGAGGCTGTCGATTTGGTCGAGGGCGAGATGGCAGCCTGCCGGCGGCATCTCGTGCAATGGCTCGTTGGCAGCATTCAGGTAGCGTGCGCTCAATCCGGCCGCTTCGGCCTGTGCCGCCCAGGCTTGGAGCAAATGGCTTTTGCCGGCGCCGGCCGGCCCCCACACATACACAAAAGGCTCGTGCTGTTCACGCAACACTTGTAACAGCTCGCGGTTGCCCTGGCCGAGAAAGGTGTCGAAACTCGGCGGGGCAGCGGGAAAATCGAGGATGAGTTGATTCATGATGTGATGGAGGCTACCTGAAACAGGGTAGATGCTTTCAGGTAGCCTTTCGCGGTTTAAGCCGATTCGCGGATACGGCGCAGCACTTCTTTTTTGCCGATTAAGGCCAGCACGGCATCCACGCTCGGTGTTTTGGCGGTGCCGCACACGGCCAGGCGCAGCGGCATACCGAGTTTGCCCATTTTGATGCCTTCGGCTTCGCAGAATGTGGGGAATAAGGCGTGGATGTTTTCTGCCGTCCAATCCTGTTCTGCCAGCTCGGCCAGTTTTTCGGCAAAACGCTGCATCCGCGCGGGAGCTTCGCTATCCCAATGTTTGGCCACATCGGCTTCCAACGGCACGGCTTTGCGGTAGAAGTAGGTGCATTCGGCGGCCAGTGCGTTTAAATCGTGGGCGCGGTCTTTCACCAATGCCAGCACGTCTTCCAGTTTGGGGCTACCTGAAACCACAACACCTTGTTTTTCCAAGCGAGGCAGCACCAGTTTGGCCAGTTCGGCGTTGCTTGTGGCTTTGATGTGTTCGGCGTTGATCCAATACAGTTTTTTTGCATCCATGCGGCTGGCGGAGGAAGAAACGTGTTCCAGCTCAAACCATTGCACGAACTGCTCCATATTGAAAAACTCGTCGTCGCCGTGCGCCCAGCCCAAGCGGGCGAGGTAGTTGAGCAGAGCCTCGGGCAGAATGCCCAAGTCTTCGTATTCGGTAATTGCTACGGTGTCGCCGCTGCGTTTTGAGATTTTTTTGCCCTGCTCGTTCAGAATCATGGGCAGGTGGGCGTATTCGGGCGGGGTGGCACCGAGGGCTTTGAAAATGTTGATTTGTTTCGGCGTGTTGTTCACATGGTCGTCGCCACGGATAACGTGGGTGATGCCCATGTCCATATCGTCGGCCACCACGCAGAAGTTGTAGGTGGGCGTGCCATCGGCGCGGGCGATGATGAGGTCGTCGAGCGCGGCATTGGGAATGCTGATTTCGCCTTTTACCAAATCATTCCAGCGGGTAACGCCGTCGGTCGGCATTTTGAAGCGGACAACTGGCTCTACCCCTGCGGGAATTTCCGGCAGTGTTTTGCCGGCTTCCGGCCGCCAGCGGCGGTCGTAAGTGGCCGTGCCTTCGCGCTCGGCTTTTTCGCGCATCTGCTCCAATTCTTCTTTGCTGCAATAGCAATGGTAGGCATGGCCTGAATTAAGCAGTTGTTGGATTAACTCTTTATAGCGCGGGAAGTTTTGGGTTTGGTAAACGATATTATCGGCATTGTCGGCGTGCAGGCCTACCCATTGCATGCCGTTGAGAATGATTTGCACGGATTCGGCGGTGGAGCGCTCCAAATCGGTGTCTTCGATGCGCAGCAGGAATTCGCCGCCGTGGTGCTTGGCAAATGCCCATGAATACAGCGCGGTGCGCACGCCGCCGATATGCAGGTAGCCGGTGGGGCTGGGGGCGAAACGGGTTTTGATGGTCATGATGTTGGCTTTCAGAATGAGATAGATAGCGGATTAGCAAGCTTTCGATACCAAGCGAACCAACGCCGTGGTAAAACTTTAGTGAATCCGCTATTGGGAAAGGGCGTATTGTAGCGGATTGGGCTGGCTTCGGGGAATGTGGCGGCAGATAAAAGGCTACCTGAAATGCCATGCAGCACAATTTTCAGGTAGCCTGTTTGCCATTCTGGCAGGCGCGTTACAGCGTGGTGTTCAATGCAGTATCGATATCGCGCCAAATGTCTTCAATATCCTCAATGCCCACGGAGAAGCGCAGCAGGCCTTCGCGGATGCCGAGTTTTTCTTTTACCGCAGGGCTCATGCCGCTGTGCGACTGGCTGAAAGAATGGTTCACCAGGCTTTCCACGCCGCCAAGGCTGGCGGCCATGTGCAGTAGTTTGAGGTTGCGGATAACAGAATCGGCAGCGGCTTGGCCGTCTTTCTTCAAATATACCGACACCACGCCGCCGAAGCCGCGCATTTGGCGTTTGGCTAATTCGTGGTGCTCATGGCTGGACAGGCCCGGATAGAACACTTTAGCCACGGCGGGATGTTGTTCCAAGCGGCGGGCGAGCTCGGCAGCGTTGGCCAGGTGCTGCTTCATGCGCACAGAGAGGGTCTTGATGCCGCGTAATACCAAGGCGCAATCCATCGGCCCGGCAATGCCGCCGGTGTTCACCAAGGTGCTTTGCAGGCGTTGAGCCCAGGCTTCTTCCTTGGCTACCACAATGCCCATCAGCACGTCGGAATGGCCGCAGAGGTATTTGGTGGCGGAATGGAACACAATGTCGCAGCCCATATCGAGCGGGTTTTGCAGATAGGGAGTGGCGAAGGTGTTGTCGATGCCCACCACCGCGCCGGCAGCTTTGGCTTTTTGCGCCAACAAAGGGATGTCCACCAGCCGCAGCAGCGGATTGCTGGGGCTTTCCAGCCACACGAGTTTCACTTTGTGTTCGGCCAGGAGCTTATCGAGGTTTTCAGGTAGCGTGAGGTCGGCGAACACGACGTTTACGCCCCATTGGGCATATACTTCGGTGAGCAGGTCGTAGGCGCCGCCGTAGATATCGGCTACGGCGATGATGGTGTCGCCGGGGCGCAATACGGTGCGGAATACGGCATCAATGCCGGCCATGCCGCTGCCGAAGGCGAAGCCGGCGCAGCCGTGCTCCAATTCGGCCACGGTGTCTTCCAAAATTTTGCGCGTGGGATTGGCGAGGCGGGAATAGCGGTAGGGGATGTTTTCGCCGATTTGGTGCATGGCGAACATGCTGTTTTGATAAATCGGCGGCATAATGGCGCGGTTGTGCTCATCAGGGTTGTAGCTGCTGTGGATGATTTCGGTATCAAAATGCATGGGTTCTCCTTTCAGGTAGCCTCTGATAGCTGAAGCTCTTCCTATAGCGTTGGCTCGCTTGGTGGGAAAATAATTGCTTCGCTATATGGCCGTATTGGCGATGGTGCCGGTTGCGGTAGATACAAAAAAACAGCCGAGCAGGGTAGCCGGCTGTTTTGACTTGGCTTCGCAAAGCCGATGCTCTGCAAAAATATTCTGGCGGAAAGGAAGGGATTCGAACCCTCGATACGCTATTCACGTATACACGCTTTCCAGGCGTGCGACTTCAACCACTCATCCACCTTTCCGAGGTAAGGTGCGCGATTATACTAAAACCCTCACGGCAACACAACCATTTTCTGCCCTACCCCTGGCGGCAATTTCCCGGCAACAATGAAAAGCCTTCGCCCCGCAGTTTGCCGGCCTTTTCGCGCAGCGGGGTGAGCGGATACACCGTTTTCACTGCCGCCAAACCATAAGCCGCAGCGGCTGCCGGCCACCAGCGGTTGCCAGCCAGCTCCATAAAGTGCCAGCGCTGCAGCGCCCGCTCGTTCTCCCACGGCGGCACATAGGCCATAAACCGCCCCGTATCCGGCCTGAAACCGGCCTCAGCCAGCATCCGTCTCACTTTCGGCAACGGCAGCGCATGGGCGCGCAGGCCGAGTTGTTTTTCAGGTAGCCCGAATCGCCACAGCGAATACGGGTTAAACCCGCTGAGCACCAACTTGCCATTGGGCAGCAATACGCGGAAACACTCCCGCAGCAACTCTTCCGGCTGCGCGCATAATTCCAAACCGTGCGGTAGCAACAAAGTCTGCACGCTGCCTGACAACAGCGGCAGTTGCGGCAGTGCGCACACCACATCTGCCTGCGCCCTACCCCGCCCCAGCCGCACCACCTGCTGCGGCCAGCAATCCCAGCAGCAGAGCGAAGCAACTACGGTGATGCCGTATGGATCAGCCGTATGCGCGGCAAAGAACGCCTGCTCCGCTGCTTTCAGGTAGCCTCCTGTGGCGGTGTTGTCCAGCCATTCGGCCAACCTGTTTTCTTCTATCATGCCACCTCCTCATTCTGCCAGCCATCATACCGATCAAACAAAATTTTGCAAAACACAGCGTAAAGAAACCTGCCGGAAAAGAGAGTTCGGACGCACTCTCGTGTTATCATTCTACCTTTGCGCATGCCGTATCGGCAAAGCGCCCAGCTGCGGCTTGACACCATTTCCGCCCAGCCTTTAATATCCAAAAAAATTTATCCAATCATAACGTTAACCACAACGGACTCATTCCTCTGCCATGAGTAAATTGAAATTTCTTTCCTTGGCCATTTTAAGCCTGGGAATCCCGGCTTCTGCCCTCGCCCAAACTTATACGCCGGAGCAGATTGCCGCCTCCATCACCAATCTCAACGCTGCCATCCTGCGTAATCTCTCCTCCCACCACAATAATTTGTGGGGGCGTATGCGGCAAGACTTCCGCATGAGCGAAGTCAACCCGGAAATCGTGCGCCGCCACGAAACCTACTACAGCACCCGCAGCGCCTATTTCAACCGCACTGTGGAGCGCAGCCGCCCCTATCTTTACCACATTCTCTCCGAAGTGGAAAAGCGCAACATGCCTTCCGAAATTGCCCTGTTGCCGTTTATTGAGAGCGCATTCGTGACCAAAGCCCGCTCCCACGTGGGCGCCTCCGGCTTGTGGCAGTTTATGCCCGCCACCGGCCGCCACTACGGCCTAACGCAAAACAATATTTACGATGGCCGCCACGACATCTATGCTTCCACCAATGCCGCGTTAAACTATCTGCAATATCTGCACAATATGTTCGGCGACTGGTCGCTCGCATTGGCCGCCTACAATTGGGGCGAAGGCAACGTAAGCCGTGCCGTAAACCGCGCCCGCAGCCAGGGGCTCGAGCCGGTGTATGAAAACCTCAATATGCCCAACGAAACGCGCAATTATGTGCCCAAGCTGCTGGCCGTACGCAACCTCGTGAGCAACCCGCAAGTGTTCGGCCTAAACCTTTCCAACATCGAAAACAAGCCCTATTTCGAAGCCATCAGCATCAACAGCCCGATGGACATTAACGCCATCACCCGCCTGGCCAATATCAGCCAAGCCGAATTTGAAGCGCTCAACCCCAGTTTCAAAGTGCCCGTATTCATGCCCGAAAACGGCCAGCGCAAACTGCTTCTGCCCGTAGGCGCGGTAAACGCCTTCGAGCGCAATCTGCGCAATGCGCCCAAAGAATCCCTGCTCTCCTACGACATCCTGCGCTCTGACGGCGCCACCACCCTCAGCGACATCGCCGACCGCAACGGCGTGAGCGTGGCCGACCTGCGCCGCACCAACGGCTTGAGCAGCAATACCATCCGTGCCGGTCTGCCTATCCTCGTGACCAAAAACAGCCTGAACAACAGCCAGCTAGGCCGCGGCGTACAGATGCTGGCTGATAACAAGCCCGCCGGCGACGACCCGCTGGGCAACCTTATCCGCCGCAATAGCCAAAACGTAGCCGAACGCACCAGCACCGTGGCTGCTGCCAAACCTGCTGCCCAGCCTGTTGCCACACCGCCCGCCCCCGTTCAGGTAGCCTCAGCCCAACCGGCTCGCCCGCCTGAGCCCATTCGTGTGCCCGTACAGCAGACAACAAACCCAGCCCCTGCCGCTTTTGCCGCGTTGGCTGCCAACAGCCCCCGCCCCGCCGAGCCTGCGCCTCGTGTAACCAGCTCGCCTGATATTCAGGTAGCCTCGGCTCCAACGATTACCCAAACAGCTGCCCAAACCGTAGAGCAACCTGCTGCTTCCAGCAATATCAACACCCCAACAGACAGGCTACCTGAAACCGCCGAGCTTGCTGACAACAGCAACCTTCAACCCGACCCATTGATGTCCTTGGCCAATAGCAGCAGCACGGATAACGACACCACACCTGTCGATACCGATGAAGCCGATAATGGCAATAGCGCCGCAGCCGCCGTGCGCGCCTCCTTAGCCCAAACTGAAGCCCAGGAAACCCGCCGCCAAGCCCAAGCTGAAGCTCGCCGCACCAATAATGCCGGCTTCGGCCAACTGGCCGCCAACACCGGCAACAACCAACGCCGCGCTGCCCGCCAAGAGCAGCAGGCCAACCGCCGTGGTGCGCAAACAGTCACCCATAAAGTGCAGTCCGGCGAATCGCTGTATTCCATTGCCCGCCGCTACAACGTAGACGTGGCCGACCTCAGCCGTGCCAACAACCTGCGCGGCAACAACATCCGCACCGGCCAAGTATTGCATGTGAGCACCAGCAGCAATCAACAGGCTGCCAACCGCCATGCTGACAACAAACCTAACAGCCGCAACGAACGCGGCAACGAGCGTAACAACCACGCCGGCAACGATCGCAATGGCAGAAACGGCCGCCAGCAAACCGTGTCCCACACCGTGCGCAGCGGCGATACCCTGCAATCCATCGCCCGCCGCTACAATACCTCCGTGGCCGACATCAAGCGCAGCAACAACTTGAGCAACAGCGTGCTGCACCCCGGCCAAAAACTGCGCGTGAGCAGCGGCACTTAACCGTTGCCCAAACCTGCAACGTTTTCAGGTAGCCTCAATTAAGGCTACCTGAAAATATTTCTACAGCTTATCCAGTAAGTTACAAACACCTCCTGTCAAACATGAACCCGCAAAAACGCCGCGAAATCTTCCAGCGCCTGCACGACGCCAACCCCAACCCCACCACCGAGCTGGTGTTTCACAGCCCCTTCGAGCTGCTCATCGCCGTGCTGCTTTCTGCCCAAGCCACCGACAAAGGCGTGAACAAAGCTACTGCCAAACTCTTTGCCGTGGCCAACACTCCGCAAGCCATCCTCGATTTGGGTCTAGACCAACTGATGGAATATACCCGTACCATCGGCCTCTACCAAACCAAATCTAAACACATTATGCAAACCTGCCGCCTGCTCCTGGAAAAGCACGGCGGCGAAGTGCCGAATACCCGCGAAGCGCTCGAAGAGCTGCCCGGCGTCGGCCGCAAAACCGCCAATGTTGTGCTCAACACTGCCTTCGGCCAACCGACCATGGCTGTAGATACCCACATTTTCCGCGTGGCCAACCGCATGAATCTTGCCCCCGGCAAAAATGTGCGCGAAGTAGAAGACAAACTCATGCGCTTCGTGCCCAAAGAATTCCTGCTCAACGCCCACCATTGGCTCATCCTGCACGGCCGCTACACCTGCAAGGCGCAAAAACCCCAATGCCACGAATGCATCGTGTATGACTTATGCGAATACAAAGGCAAAACGGTTTAAATCAATAAAGCCAAGCCCTGTATTTTTCAGGTAGCCTCTCAATAATAAGGCAGGCTACCTGAACAGACAGGGCTTGGTTTTGGGGTGGCAGATATGTTTCAGGTAGCCTCTCACTGGTTTGGAGGCTACCTGAAACATAATGCGCACGCTGTGCTGCTCAATAATCAACTTTCCGAACGAAAGAAGCGGCGGATATCCTGCTCCAGCGTATCCAGCATTTCATAGCGTTTGCGGTACATAGAGCGTTTTTTGCTTTGCACTTCTTCCAGCGGCGTGCGCTCGATTTGAGTGGGCAGCCGCCAATAGCCGGTGGCCTCGAGGCTGCCTTGGTTTTCCTGCCAGAAGGCATCGTAGTTGAACAGCAGGCGGCTGGAGTCGTTCCAGCGGAATTTAGCCTGGCTTTTGTGCGGAATGCCGTAGAGCTCGCAGCCGAGTTCCGCAGCCATCAGCTTAAATACGTTCACCATCATAAACATCGGCCGCACGCCGTGCAGCTGCTTGGTGGTGTGGCGGATAAGCTCGGGGGCATCGCTGCTGTGTGGCCCTTGGATGGAGGTAATCAGCAGGCCGTTGGGCGCGATAAAGCTGAACACGGCATCGTAAATGCGGCTGCGCTCGGTGCTTTGCAGGCTCACCAAAAAGAAGCCTTCCAACGGGTCTTTGTGGTTGATATTCAAACTGATGGAGAGCTCGGGCGCGGGATGGTTGAGCACGACGGTGCGCTGCGTTACCAACTCTTGCCACTTGGCAGCGGAAGGCTTGTTTTGTGCCAAAGTGAAGTTGTTGATTACCGCTTGCAATCGCGCGTTCCTGTCGAAGCGGTTGTCGGCATAAGTATCCAGCACGGCGCGGGCGGCATAGGGATTGTGTCGGAAAATCGGTGCCCACATCGGATGTTGGTTGATGAAGGCGGTAAACTCTTCGCATTGCCGCCGCGCCAGCAGGCGTTGGATTTGGTCGCGCAGATACACCACCGCATATTTGCGGATGCCCCGTTCGCGCAAATTGGGATACTGTTCGTCGAAAGTGGGAAAGTAAAATAAATCAGACATAAGCGCCCATATTATGCCAAACGGCGCCGGGCCGTTTGCGTGAAAAACAAAGCGATGCCGGGCAAAAGCCGACCATCGAAAAGCGGCCAATCCTACCCGATTTGCCAACGGCCTTGCAAGGCTTGCCGCCGAGAATGAAGGCTACCTGAAAACCTATCTCTGCTTTTCAGGTAGCCTCCCGTCTTGCCTCAACTGTAGCCGCGCAATTATGATGCTGCCCATTCGATCATTATTCCCGTCCATTATGCACGCCATCCCGCTCACCACGCCCCCGCTTGCTCCCAAAACCCGGCAAGCGCTGCTCGAACTGGGCATAGCCGACACCGCCGAGCTGCGCCGCACCACGCCCGCCACCGCTTTCCTGCTGCTCAAAGCCAGCGGCCTCACCGTGACCGAATCCACGCTGTGGCAGCTGGTATTGTTGGCCGAAGGGCGGGAAGGCTACCTGAACGAAGCCGAGCAGGCCGCGTGGCGCGCCAAATTGCGTGCCCATCGCCCGGTGGCGCTATTCCCGCCACCGGAAGAAAGCGAACATTGGATGCAGCAGGCATTGCAACTGGCCGAGCAGGCCTTGGCCGCAGGCGAAGTGCCGGTGGGCGCAGTGGTGGTGCGCCGGGGCGAAATCATCGGTCGCGGCGCCAATGCCTGCGTGGCCGAACACAGCGTGTGCCGCCATGCCGAAATCGCCGCACTTACCGAAGCCGGCCGCCGATTGGGCAACTACCGGCTGGACGGCTGCGATTTATACGTTACCCTCGAGCCGTGCAGCATGTGCGCCGGTGCCATCATGCAATCGAGAATCCGCCGCCTGATTTACGCGGCTGCCGAGCCAAAAACCGGTGCTGCCGGCAGCATGCTCGACCTGTTTGCCAACAAACAGCTCAACCCGCACACCGCCGTGCAAGGCGGCGTGTTGGCAGCGGAAAGTGCGCAGCTGCTGCAACGTTTTTTTCAGGAGCGGCGGCAAGGATAGCGTGGATTAAAATAAGGCGGCGAGCCGCAGGCTGCATACATATACGGCCAAGCGAGCCACCGCAGCAGCATTCTTATTTTGATTCACGATAAATGCCGATTTGAGATAAGCCACCTATACCTGAAAAACAGTAGCGGATAGTTTTCAGGTAGCCTTTAATCATCCGCCAACCGCTACTATAGTGAATTAACAAAAATCAGGACAAGGCGA
>NZ_KV795536.1:95515-120691 GCF_001809035.1 Eikenella sp. HMSC061C02 | reverse complement strand
AACGCTGTACTGGTTTAAATTTAATTCACTATAGAAACTGGCCGAATACAAAACAGCCGGATAACCATTCCCCGATATTGGAGAAATGCAGTTATCCGGCTGTTGTTTCGCCATAGCTGTCTTCAAACTGAAATCAAACCCGACGCAGTACATGAACAACTATATTTTCAGCCAACCTGCAGCCAAACCGCCACTCCATGCCACAGCTGCCATGCCGCCCACAGGCTGACACTCAACCCGGCCACCAGCCGGAAACGCGGATGTTGCAGCAGGCCTTTGAGTTGGTTGGCAAACAGCCCCATCGCCAGTAGGTTTGGCAGCGTGCCCAAGCCGAAGGCCAGCATCATCAGCGCACCATCCACCGCTTTGCCGCTGCCCAGCGCATATAACGAGGCGCTGTACACCATGCCACACGGCAGCCAGCCCCACAGCAGGCCAACGCCAAAGCAGGCAGGGGTGTTTTGGATGGGCAAAAGCCGGTTGAGCAGCGGATTGAGCCGTCGCCACACCGGCCGCCCGAGCTTTTCCACCTGCGCGGCATAGGCGTTGAGCCCAGCCAGATACAGGCCGATAAACAACAGCAGCAGGTTGGCAGCGGCAAACAGGATATGCTGCAACAGGCGGGTTTGATCCAGCGAAATACCGAACTGCCCCAGCGCGCCCAGCAAGAGGCCGATAAAAGTGTAGCTGCCGATGCGGCCGAGGTTCATCAGCACAATCAGCTTCACGCGCCCCACCTGCGGCGGCAGCTGCAAGGCAAAGGCGGTGCTCAAACCGCCGCACATGCCGGCGCAATGGCCGCCGCCGAGAAAGCCGGTGGCGGCAAGGGAGAGGAGTGTGAGGGTGGAGACCATGGCGTTGTTTTCCGGGATAGCTCTAGCACTGATTCCTGCCGACAGCCCGCTGCCTGCCGGAGGAAAATCGTTGCTTTGACTATTGCTGCCAAGTGGCAATTCAGGCTACCTGAAAATGATTTCACAACTTTCAGGTAGCCTGTTGGCGAATGCATCGGGCAATCAAGCTGTTTGCTTGGTGCCGAAAATCTTGTCACCGGCATCGCCCAAGCCGGGGATGATGTAGCCGTTTTCGTTGAGGTGGCTGTCGAGCGCGGCGGTGTAGATTTTCACGTCAGGGTGCTTGTCGTTCACCAGCTTCACGCCTTCCGGTGCGGCCACCAGCACCAGAGCGGTGATGTTGCGGCAGCCTTTTTTCTTCAGCAAATCAATAGTCGCTACCATCGAGCCGCCGGTGGCGAGCATCGGGTCGAGAATCATGGCCGGGCGTTTGTCCATTTTGCTCACCAATTTCTCGAAATAGGAAACCGGTTGCAGGGTTTCTTCGTCGCGCTGCAGGCCAACCACGCTGATTTTGGCGGTGGGCAACAGGTCGAGCACGCCATCGAGCATACCCAAACCGGCACGCAGAATCGGCACCACGGTTACGGTTTTGCCTTTAATCTGCTCGCCTTCGATGCGGCCGCACCAGCCTTCGATAGAAAGTGGCTCGGTTTCCAGATGGCGGCTGGCTTCATAGGCCATCAGGCGGGCCAGCTCTTTTACCAAAGTGCGGAATTGGTAGGTGTTGCAGTTGGCTTTGCGCATCAGGGTGATTTTGTGCTTGATCAGCGGATGATCGATAACGGTTAAGTTCATGCTATGGTTTCCTTCATTTGATTTGGCGGGGCGTATTTTAGCTTAACAGGCGGGCGGGAAAAAGCGGGGGCTGCAATTTCTTCCTACGGCATCGGCTTGCCAGACCGTATTAGATGTATTCTTTTCACTACCAGACATTCATATATGCTTGGGCGCAGCAAAAGGCTACCTGAAAATTTTCAGGTAGCCTCTTTATCATTTCAGCAAGCGAACCGGCTTACACTTCAATGATGACTTTCATGGCTTTGGTGTCGGCTGCGTGTTTGAACACATCGTAGGCCTTTTCCATTTCGCTGAATTTGAAGCGGTGGGTGGCCAGTTTTTCCATCGGCAGTTTGCTGGATTCGCAGGCTTTCAGTAGCATGCCGGTGGTGTTGGCATTTACCAAGCCGGTGGTAACAGTGATGTTCTTGATCCACAGTTTGGCCAAATCGAACTCCACAGATTTGCCGTGCACGCCGACGTTGGCCACGTGGCCGCCTTCTTTCACCACTTTTTGGCAGATATCCCAAGTGGCGGGATAGCCAACGGCTTCCATGGCGCAATCCACGCCGCGGCCGCCGGTGATCTCCAAAATCTTGGCCACAGCATCTTCCTTGTTAGGATTGATGGTGTGGGTAGCACCCATTTCTTTGGCCATGGCTAGGCGGTTTTCGTCCATATCCACCACGATGATGGTGGCCGGAGAGTAGAACTGGGCAGTCAGCAGGCAGCCCATGCCCACGGGGCCGGCGCCGACGATGGCAATGGCGTCACCAGGTTTCACTTGGCCGTACTGCACACCGATTTCATGGCCGGTAGGCAGTGCGTCAGAGAGGAATACGGCCACATCGGTGTTGAGGGTTTCGGGCAGATGATAGAGCGAATTATCGGCAAACGGAGTGCGCACATATTCGGCTTGGGTGCCGTCGATCATGTAGCCCATAATCCAGCCGCCTTCTTTGCGGCAGTGGGCGTAGAGCTGTTTCTGGCAATTGTCGCAAGTGCCGCAGCGGCTCACGCAAGATACGATAACTTTATCGCCTTTTTTGAAGTCTTTAACGGCAGAGCCCACTTCTTCCACCACGCCGATGGCTTCGTGACCGAGGATACGGCCTTCCCATTTTCCGGTTTTTTCAAGGGCAACTGCTTCGATTTCCGGGTTTTTACCCTTCATGATGCCCAAATCCGTACCGCAAATGGTGGTTTTGGTAACGCGGATGATAGCATCCGTAGGATCAATGATAGTGGGAACCGGGCGGTCTTCGAAGCGGACATCGTTTTCGCCGTAATAGGTCATGGCTTTCATGGTCTTGCTCATCATGCTCTCCTAATATGTTTGCCGATGAATAATCGGTTAGTTGGGAAAGAATCCGGAGAATTCCGGATGCGTTCATTATAATCTTTATTTTTCCAAAATAGCAAAATTTCTCGTTTTAAAATATAGTGTTATATCATAACAATGGAAATTTTAGGAAGTATTATGCAAATAAGAAGCTAAACTATTATTTCATCAGTCATCTGCAGCAAATACCTTTGCTATGATGCAGCACAAGTTGTAAGCAATGTACCGATTTGATTATCCCAATGATACGGTTGAAACATTAAGGCTACCTGAAAAACCACTATCTTCCTCACACAATACAAAACAGCCTCCATCCCAGCGGAATAGAGGCTGTTTTCATATAAGCAAAATTACACTTTGGCAGCAGCAGCTACTTCAGCAGCGTAATCCACTTCTTTTTTCTCGATACCGTCGCCCACTTTGAAGCGAACGAAGTTCACGATCTCAGTACCCTGTTGTTTCAGGAACTGCTCAACAGTTTGATCAGGGTTCATCACGAAGGGTTGGCCCAGCAGCGTTACTTCAGCCAAGAATTTCTTCACGCGGCCTTCCACCATTTTGGCGGCTATTTCGGCGGGCTTGCCGGAAGCAATCGCCTGCTCGGTGTAGATGTGGCGCTCTTTAGCCACCACTTCGGGATCAACCTGCTCGGCAGAAATGCATTGCGGCTTAGAAGCCACGATGTGCATGCCAACGTGACGGGCAGTGGTCTCATCGCCTTTGTACTCCACCAGCACGCCTTCGGTAGCGGCAGCACCGTGAATGTAGGTGGTGAGGTTGTTGGCAGCTTCGATGATTTCAAAGCGGCGTACAGAAATGTTTTCGCCCAACTTGGCAATCACGGCTTTGCGCTCGCCTTCCACCAACTCGGCCAGTGCTTCAACGGTGGCCGGTTTTTTCTCAGCAGCAGTTTTGGCTACGAATTGAGCAAAGGCGATGAAGCCGGTGTCTTTAGCCACGAAGTCGGTTTCGCAGTTCACTTCCACCAAGGCACCCACATTGCCTTCGATGGCATAAGCCAACACGCCTTCGGCAGCGGTACGGCCGGCCAGCTTGCTGGCTTTGGCGCCGGATTTAATACGCAGGATTTCTTCAGCTTTGGCCATGTCGCCATCGGCTTCCACCAGGGCTTTTTTGCATTCCATCATGCCCAAGCCAGTGGCGGCACGCAGATCAGCAACCATTTTTGCGGTAATTGCAGACATTATTTACTCCTGTTTTATTGAGAAACGCGGCCGGATGCCGCGCTTTGGATAAATTGAAGGCTACCTGAAAGGCCGGATTTGGCGTCCGCTTGTTGAAACGGTGTCTTCAGGTAGCCTCACGTGGTATCAGCTTAAGCAGATTCGGCTTCGTCAGCAGCAGCCTGCTGTGCAGCGGCTACGGTTTCGGCCAAGGCCTGGTTTTTGCCTTCCAATACGGCATCGGCGATACCGCGGCAGTACAGACGGATGGCTTTGGCGGAGTCATCGTTACCAGGGATAACGTGTTTCACGCCTTCCGGATCGTTATTGGTATCCACCACGCCGATTACCGGAATACCCAGCTTGCCGGCTTCGGTCAGCGTACCTTTTTGGTAGCCGGTGTCAATCACGAAAATGGCGTCGGGCAGGCCTTTCATGTTTTTGATGCCGCCGAGCGAGCGTTCCAGCTTTTCCACTTCGCGTTGAATGGTAAGCAGTTCTTTTTTGTTGTAACCGCTGGCTTCAGCATTTTCCAAAATGGCAGCTTTTTCTTCCAAGCGTTTGATAGACTGCTTAACAGTTTTGTAGTTGGTCAGCATGCCGCCCAACCAGCGGTGATCCACATAGGGCATACCGGCACGGGTAGCTTCTTCACGCACGATGTCGCGGGCTTGGCGCTTGGTGCCGACAAACAGGATGGTGCCTTTGTTGGCAGCCAAACGGCGAACGGCATCTTGCGCTTCCTGGAACAGGGGCAGGGTTTTTTCCAAGTTTATGATATGGATTTTGTTGCGGGCGCCGAAAATGTATTGTTCCATTTTCGGGTTCCAGTAACGGGTCTGATGACCGAAGTGAACACCTGCTTCCAACATCTGGCGCATAGTAATTTGAGACATTTATTTTCCTTACAAAGGGTTATAGCAAACATCAATGCACACAGAATCTCAAAACTGAGACACCCTTTGGTGCAAGATGCGAGCGTTAAGATAAAAAAAGAAACAGCTTTCAAAACGAAAGCTGCGGGATTATAGGAGAAAAGTGTTATTTTAGCAAGGCTTCCCTACCCTGCTTTTCTTCCTGTTTGAGGCGTTTGTTGCGCAAACGGATATAAACCACCCAAAACGCAAACAGCGTGGGCAATATTGTCCACACCACCAAATAAATCAGCATCCGAGCCAACGATGGTTGCGCAAGGGCAAACATCAGGGTAACAAAGATATAGCCGATAAAAACAATGTGCCACATGGCATTTTCCCAATTAGGGCCACCTGAAAATCGAGGCCACCTGAAACCGGATTGCTATTTTCAGGTAGCCTCATACCTATTGCTGCGGTAGTTGATATTCCTGCCCGTCTGCGGTGAGGAGTTTGGGCTGGCAGTTATCGTTAATCACTGTCTCGTCAATCACTACGGTTTTTACCTGCTCTTTAATATCCGGCAGTCGGAACATGGTTTCCAACAGGGCGCGTTCCACAATCGAGCGCAGGCCGCGCGCGCCGGTTTTGCGCTGCATGGCGAGTTTGGCGATACTGCGCAGGGCAGACGGCTGCACCTTCAGCTCCACCCCTTCCATTTCAAACAGCGTTTGATATTGTTTCACCAAGGCATTTTTCGGCTCGGTCAGGATGCTGATGAGTGCTTCTTCATCCAACTCGGCCAGTGTGGCAATAACAGGCAAACGGCCGATCAACTCGGGAATCAGGCCGAATTTAATCAAATCTTCCGGCTCGACAATTTCAAACAGCTCAGTAACATCGGCATCTTCGTCTTTGCTGTGCACCGAAGCGCCAAAGCCGATACCGCCCTTTTCCGTACGCTGGCGGATAACCTTTTCCAAACCGGCAAAGGCGCCACCGCAGATAAATAGGATGTTGGTGGTATCCACCTGAATAAAATCCTGATTCGGGTGCTTGCGTCCGCCCTGCGGCGGTACGGATGCCACCGTGCCTTCAATCAGTTTCAGCAAAGCCTGTTGCACGCCCTCGCCGGACACATCGCGAGTAATCGAGGGGTTGTCACTCTTACGGGAAATCTTGTCGATTTCATCAATATAAACAATCCCCTTTTGCGCCTTTTCCACATTGAAATCGCAATTGCCCAAGAGCTTGGTAATAATCTGTTCCACGTCTTCGCCCACATAGCCGGCTTCGGTAAGCGTGGTCGCATCGGCCATAACAAACGGCACATCCAAACGCCGTGCCAAGCTTTGCGCCAGCAGGGTTTTGCCCGAGCCGGTGGGGCCGATGAGCAGAATGTTGGATTTGGCCAACTCCACATTATCGCCCTCTTTCGGATAGCGCAGGCGCTTGTAGTGGTTGTACACCGCCACTGCCAGGACCTTTTTGGCCTGCTCTTGACCGATAACGTGCTGGTTCAAATTGCTGACGATTTCAGCCGGCGTGGGCAATCTGTCTTCGCCGGAATGCGTTTCGCCCGCCACTGCTCCCTCGCTGTGGATCATGTGGCTGCAGGTGTCGACACACTCGTTGCAAATCAATGCATTATCGCCTTCAATCAGATTTTTTACTTCATTTTCCGATTTGCCGCAGAAAGAACAGTATCGGGTTTCGTTGCTCATTTGATGTGATTCCGCAATGTAATGTGTTGTGCCGTAATGGAGATGGCAAAACGTGGAAGTATATAGGGGAATCCCACGCATATCAACGCGGGGGCTGCTGCCGCTCCCGCTACCCCGACCATTACCTTCATAGCAAAGCCTGCTCTTTACAAAAATTCTTTTACACTATCTAGGGTTTACAAAATTGGCTTTTTTATCCACAATAAGCAAGTTTTCATTTTTACCGTTAAAACAGATATTTGCCTGCTACAACGGTAAATCGCCTAACGGCATTGCCATACAACAGACTGATAGGTAACAAAATTGTTTGCAATTAGAAAGACTTGGCTGATTTTAGCCACCGGATTGAGCCTAGCCTTGGCCAGCCTGCCCGCCGCTGCACAAGACGATATCGATGTGCTTGGCCAGTTCCTCGAACAAAACCTGCCCGTGCAAGACGACCCGCTTGGCACTTTCCTCAGCAGCCGTCCGGCTGAACGAGTGGAAGCCCAAGCCGCCGTGGCCGGGCCGCTGCTCACTTCGCAATCCGCACTGATTATGAATGGCCGCAGCGGCGAGATTCTGTATCAAAAAGGTATCGACCAAGTCCGTCCCATCGCTTCCATTTCCAAGCTGATGGCCGCCATGGTGGTGCTAGATGCCCGCCAGAACATGAATGAAACCTTGGAAATCACCGAAGCCGAAATCGACCGCCTCAAAGGCACCGGCAGCCGTCTTTCCGTGGGCACCACCCTCACCCGCCGCGAAATGCTGCACCTGGGTCTGATGAGCAGCGAAAACCGCGCCATCCACGCCCTTGCCCGCAACTATCCCGGCGGCCTGCCTGCCTTCATGAGCGCCATGAACCGCAAAGCGCAGAGCCTCGGCATGCAGCAAACCCGTTTCTACGATCCCACCGGCCTTGATTTCCGCAATGTATCCACTGCGCGCGATTTAAGCCTGATGGTGCGCGCCGCTCACGAATACCCGCTTATCCGTCAATTCTCCACTTCTAACTCCGGCTCCGCCCAAACCAGCAACGGCCGAGTGCAGCAATACCGCAACTCCAACGCACTGGTGCGCGAAGGCACTTGGAACATCTCCCTGCAGAAAACCGGCTACATCCGCGAAAGCGGCCGCTCCATGGTGCTGTATGCCAATGTACAGCGCCAGCCGCTGATTATCGTGCTGCTCAATTCCCCCTCGCCCACCACCCGCGTAAACGATGCGCGCGCGATCCAAAACTGGGTGAACGGTCGCGAAATCTAAGCCTAATCAGCTTTTTGCATACGCCAAATAAAGGCTACCTGAAAATAGATGCTTTCTTTTTTTCAGGTAGCCTTTTGCTAACCATATGCCTGCCGTCACTAGTTGGCTTTACGGACTGAACATATATAAAGGCTACCTGAAAACGTAACTTCCACAAAGTTAAATGTTTCATCATCCCTTAGCTCTCCAGTCATAACAAAGGCTACCTGAAAAACCATTTTCAGGTAGCCTTTAATCCAAGCAACAAACCAAGCTATCTCCGCCTCGGATAAAACTGCACCACATTTTCATTCTCCGGCATTTGCAGTTTTTTCACCGCGTGGCCGTACACGGTTTCCAGCGTTACCGTGTGCAGCAGCCCTTGCGCAAAGCCTTCGTTCACCGCGGCGCGGGCAGCGGCTTCGTCGGTAAACTGCAAAACCGCCCAAATGCCCAACGTGTCCATATCCTGCCAGAAAGTTTCGGCGCGGGTATAGGCTAGCTCCAGCTTGGCGGTGTCCATTACCGGATCGTAGAAGCCGTGGTGGAACAGCATATCACCGAGGTCGTGCATATCGGCAAACGGGCTGGCCACATCGATGTTGCGCATTTTCAGGTAGCCTGTGATTTCAGCCAGCGTATCGAGGCCAAAATGAGTGAGAAACAGCAGTCCGTCGGTTTTCAGCGCACGCGCCCAGTTTTCAATCACGGGCACGGGCTGGGCAGCCGAGGGAACCAAACCAAGGTTGCACCATAGCCAATCTGCCTGCGCCTCGGGCAGCGGGGTTGTGGGTGTTTGATAGTGTTGCGGCACGGTTTTGCCTTTGCCGGCAAGGCGTTGCCAAAAGCCAGTTTGGCGCGCAGCCGCGGCTGCCTGTAGATGGTCGGCACGGCTGTCGTATTCGCTGAACGTGGCTTGCAGATAACGCTCGGCCAGCAGGCGTCGGCTGCAATCGCCATCAGCACCAAACAGTAAAATATGCTGCGGTGCGGTGGCAATGAGAGTCAAGCGTTGGTCGGTATCTTCGGCAAGGCGTCGGTGGATCAGCCAGCGGTCGGTAGTCATTTTTCAGGTAGCCTGTGGTGTGTGTCGGATTTCGGGCAGCCTGCTTGAGGCTACCTGAAAACATCTGTTTTAATGAAGTTAAAATAATTTTTTGATGTTTTTCAGCCTGCTATGTTTTTTCAGGTAGCCCGACAAAGACTCGGTAAGCGGCAGAAAATTCATCGGCATGGCTTAAAAACGGAATATGTGCCGCCTTTTCGATCAGCAACAGGCGGCTGTTGGGCAGCTGGCGGCACAGGTATTCGCCCATGCGCGGCGGAGTGATGCCGTCTTTGCCGCCAAACACGAGCAATACGGGGCACTGCACCTGCGGCAGCAACGCGCGGGCATCGGTGCGTACTACGGCATCCAACGCAGCTTGCAGACCGGGCGGTACGCCGTGGCGGATGATCTCCGGCAGCACTTCATCGGCGAGGTGGGCGCGTTCCGGGATGTGCAAAAATTGCAGCTGCAAAAACTGGCGCATATATTTGGCAAAATCTTGGGCAAACAGCGGTATCATCTTGCCCAGCGCGGGTTTGGCCAAACCTTCGGGATAATCCGGCGCGGCAGTAAGGCGGGCAAAACTGGCGGTCAGGCACAGGCTGCGTACTTTTTCGGGATGGCGCGCAGCCATATGCAGCGCCACCAACCCGCCGAGCGACCAGCCAAGCAGGTGTGCGGGCTCATTTAATTGAGCCGCCAGCGAGTCGGCCACAGCAACCACGTCGAACGCGCTATCGAACTCAGCCGCACCGTGGCCGGGCAAATCGGGTGCGGCGATACGGCATTCGGGCAAATTGGTAACTAGCAGGTCAAAAATATGATGGTTGGCCGCCCAACCGTGCAACAGCATAATATTTACGGAATCAGACATATGGCGCTTTCAACTTGGTTAGCCGGGCAGTGGCGGCTATTTCAGCTAGCCTCCAGCCGGAGCAAACGCTGCATATTATGCCATGAATTATCCGGCAGCCAGTCATTGTGCGGCGGCTGCACGGCGGATTTGCACTGCCTGCGGCTGGATGCGCGCCGCCGCTGCCCATTGTGTGCCGGCATTTCTGCTTCCGGCCTACCATGCGGCCACTGCCAACGAAAACCGCCGCCGCAAACCCAGCTCAACGCCGCCTTCGCCTACCGACCGCCGCTGAGCAACCTGCTGTATGCCTACAAATTCCTCGGCCGCAACGATTTATATGCCGCCTTAGCCGAGCTGATGCTGGCCGAGCCGCCCGTGTGGCCGACTCCGCCGGATTTGGTGATGGCGATGCCTTTGAGCGTGCGGCGGCTGCACAAACGCGGGTTCAACCAAAGCCTGCTGCTGGCCGAGACTATAGCTAAGCACCTGAATCTGCCGCTGTTGCCGCCGTTTGCGGTAACCCGCCCCCACCGACCGGCACAAAGCACCCTGCCCCGAAATGAGCGTGCCAAAAACGTGCACGGTATTTTTCAGGTAGCCTCAGCGGCGGATGTAAAGAACCGTCATGTGCTGTTAATCGACGACGTTGTTACCAGCGGTGCAACAATTGGCGAACTTGCCCGAACTTTGCAGCGGGCGGGGGCTGCAGCGGTTTATGGCTGGGTGTTCGCCCGCGCCGAATGAAAAGATAATTGACGTAGTTACCCTGCTGCGGCATCATGCCGCGCATCGTCCTAACGGCTGGTTTGTTGCAAATCAGCCTTATTTGTTTGAATTTCGCTGCATATCGCTTCATGTTCAGCATTGTTTTATACCAACCCGAAATCCCGCCCAACACCGGCAACATCATCCGCCTGTGCGCCAACAGCGGTGCTGATTTGCATTTGGTGAAGCCGCTGGGTTTCCCTTTGGATTCGGCCAAAATGAAGCGTGCCGGGCTCGATTATCACGAATTTGCCCGCATCAGTCTGCATGAAACCTTTGAAGATTGCCTTGCCGCCTTGGAAGGGCGCCGTATATTCGCGCTCACCACCAAAGGCCGCACCCGCCCCGACCAAGCCGAATTCCGGCCGGACGATGTTTTTTTGTTTGGCCCAGAAACCCGCGGTTTGCCGGCAGCAATCCTCGAAAGGCTACCTGAAAACCAAAAATTGCGCCTGCCCATGCTACCCGGCAGCCGCAGCATGAACCTTTCCAACACGGTGGCCGTAATGCTGTATGAAGCATGGCGGCAAAATGGCTACCACGGTGGTATCTAACCGCCAACAACCCCATCCACTCAAGAAACGGAGTCTATTTTGGCTAAATTGAAAAATGCCTTCTTTATCGGCATCACTGCCGCTATCGGTCTGTGCACCGCCCTAATTAATACCGCCGCTGCCGAACCCAAAGCCGCAATGGCCAAGCCCGCCGCCCGGCAGCAATACCACAGCCGCGGCAGCATTCATTTAAACGCCGTCGCCAAACCCGAACGGCTTCACCAGTCCGCCAACCGCAGCTACCAAGTGCGCGGTGTGCGCTACACCCCGATGACCAATGTGCGCCAATTCACTCAAACCGGCCGCGCATCCTGGTATGGCCGCCAATTCCACGGCCGCCTCACCGCTTCCGGCGAGCGTTACGACATGAACCTCATGACCGCCGCCCACAAAACCCTGCCCATCCCCAGCTATGCCCGCGTAACCAACCTTTCCAACGGCAAAAGCGTAGTGGTGCGCATTAACGACCGCGGCCCCTTCCACAGCAGCCGCGTCATCGACGTATCCCAATCTGCCGCCCGCCAGCTCGGCTTCATCAATGCCGGCACTGCCAACGTGCGCATTGAACAAATCCTGCCCAGCCAGGCACGCGCCGAGGCCGAAACCCAACAGCCCGCTGCCAAACCAGCCGGCAATATTTATGTGGATTTGCGCCACTTCAACCAGCGCAAAGCCGCCCACGACTACGTAGTGCAAACCACCACCCGCCTGCGCCACGCCAACAATACCAGCCAACAGGTATTCATGGTGCCGCAGCGCAACGGCGGTTTCCTTGTCCGTATGGGTCCGTTCACCCACCAAGACAAGGCCGATCAAACCAAGGCTGTGGTTACTACCGAACTGTAAACACCAACTATCGGCAAACAGGCTACCTGAAAACGCAGCGCAGCGAAGTTTCTGCGAAGCTAAACTTTCAGGTAGCCTGTTTCTTATCCGCCACTACTCAAAATAACCTAATCAAGAACAATTCTTGTCTTGCCAAACTATCCGGCTTATGATTAAATGTTATGGTATAACGTTTGAAAGGCAATTCATGAAACCAAATATTCACCCCGAAAACTACCGCACCGTCCTGTTTTTCGACAGCAGTGCCAACGAAGGCTGGCTTATTCGCTCCTGCGCCCCCACCAGCAACACCATGCAATGGAAAGACGGCAAAGAGTACCCCGTATTCATGCTCGACACATCTGCCGCCTCCCATCCCGTTTATACCGGCCAGCAACGCGAGCACAACAAACTAGGCCGCGCCAGCGCATTCAACCAACGCTACGGCAGCATGATGTCTGCCCTGAAAAAGGATAACTGAAATGCAAGTCCTCTCCTCCCTCAAAACCGCCAAAACCCGCCACCGCGACTGCCAAGTGGTACGCCGTCGGGGCAAAGTGTACGTAATCTGCAAAAGCAATCCCCGCTTTAAGGCTCGGCAGCGTTAAGCAGGGTTTTAACCAAATGATAGGCTACCTGAAAGCCATTTCCGCGAAGCCAACACCTCTTTCGACAACGCCCATTTTCCGATTCCGATTCAACACGCATAGACCGTTGTCGAATTTAAGGTTTCTTGCAAACCAGGCGTTGGCTTCGCGGAAATGGCTTTCAGGTAGCCTTTCTGTTCCACTGTAAAACACAATCATGCCGTGGTATCAAACCAGCCCCTATCCCGTCAATAAATTCAATCCCCTTCCCGCAAAGCCCTCGTTTATTCCACCGCAAACGCGTATAATGCGTCACTTTTACTAAGTCATTCCTACGGGATAGACATGAGCGAGCAAACACCGTCAGAAAGCAGCGGCATCGGCAAAGCCATCAAGCGCTACCTGATTACCGGCCTCCTAGTCTGGCTGCCCATCACCATCACCCTGTGGGTGGTAACCTACATCGTTTCCACCACCGACCACCTCTTCAACCTGCTGCCCACCCAATGGCAGCCGGAGAGCTACCTAGGCTTCAACATCCCCGGCCTCGGCTTCATCCTGGCCATCGTTGTGCTGTTCGTAACCGGTGTACTCGGCGCCAACGTGCTCGGGCGCAAAGTGATTGAAGGCTGGGATTCACTCCTGGGGCGGATCCCTGTGGTGAAATCTATCTATTCCAGCGTGAAAAAAGTGTCCGAGAGCCTGCTCTCCGACAACAGCCGCTCGTTCAAAACCCCCGTGCTCGTGCCATTCCCGCAGCCCGATATTTGGACGATTGCTTTTGTGTCCGGCGACGTGCCGCAAGCCTTGCGCGAAGCCCTACCGGAAGACAACGAATATATCGCCGTATATGTACCAACCACGCCCAACCCCACCGGCGGCTACTACATCTTCGTGCGCAAACAAGACATCCGCCCCTTGGCCATGAGCGTGGACGAAGCGTTGAAATATGTGATTTCGCTGGGCATGGTGGCACCGGATGAACACAAAAACGGCAAATTAGCTGCTCCAATCAAGCTGCCCGAGCCTAGCGAATGATTTTTCAGGTAGCCTCTTGCCAATTCCAAAGGCTACCTGAAGACCCCGCAAACCTTTACAATTACCCTTTATCGTTTAACAAAACACTTTTCAGGAAACACCGAAATGCGTACCAACTACTGCGGCCTAATCAGCGAGCAATACTTAGACCAAACCGTAACCGTCAAAGGCTGGGTGCACCGCCGGCGCGATCACGGCGGCGTAATCTTTATCGACCTGCGCGACCGCGAAGGCATCGTCCAAGTCGTCATCGACCCCGATACGCCCGAAGCGTTCAAATTGGCCGACTCCGCCCGCAACGAATACGTTTTGAGCATCACCGGCCGCGTGCGTAACCGCCCCGAAGGCACCACCAACGACAAAATGGTATCCGGCAAAATCGAGATTTTGGCCAAAGAAATCGAAATCCTGAACCCCGCCGCCACGCCGCCGTTCATGATTGACGACGAAAACATCAGCGAAACCGTGCGCCTGCAAAACCGCGTCATCGACCTGCGCCGCCCCGTGATGCAGCGCAACTTGCGCCTGCGTTATCAGGTAGCCATGGGCGTGCGCCGTTATTTGGACGCACAAGGCTTCATCGACATCGAAACCCCGATGCTGACCCGCTCCACCCCCGAAGGCGCGCGCGACTACCTCGTGCCCAGCCGCGTGCATCCGGGCGAATTTTTCGCGCTGCCGCAATCGCCGCAATTGTTCAAACAATTGCTGATGGTGGCCGGTTTCGACCGCTACTACCAAATCACCAAATGCTTCCGCGACGAAGACCTGCGCGCCGATAGGCAGCCTGAATTCACCCAAATCGACTTGGAAACCTCGTTCTTGAACGAGGATGAAATCATGGACATCACCGAAGGCATGGCCAAACAGGTGTTCAAAGAAGCCTTGGGCGTGGACTTGGGCGACTTCCCGCGTATGCCCTATTCCGAAGCCATGTTCTACTACGGCTCCGACAAGCCCGATATGCGCATCAGCCTGAAATTTACCGAGCTGACCGATTTGATGAAAACGGAAGAATTCAAAGTGTTCCGTGCCGCAGCCGACATGAAAGGCGGCCGCGTGGTGGCCCTGCGCGTACCGAACGGCGCGAAACTCAGCCGCAAAGAAATCGACGAATACACCCAATTTGTCGGCATCTACGGCGCGAAAGGCTTGGCCTATATCAAAGTGAATGATGTAACCAATTTGAGCAACGGCGAAAACAGCGGTTTGCAGTCGCCCATCGTCAAATTCCTGTCCGAAAGCAGCCTGCAGGAAATCATTAAACGCACCGGTGCGCAAAACGGCGACATCATCTTCTTCGGTGCGGACAAAGCCAAAGTGGTGAACGAAGCCATCGGCGCATTGCGGATTAAAATCGGCAAAGAACACGGCGCGGAAAACGGCTATTTCGTGGACGAGTGGAAACCGCTGTGGGTGGTGGATTTCCCGATGTTCGAATACGACGAGGAAAACGACCGCTGGGCCGCCATGCACCATCCGTTCACCTCGCCCAAACCCGGCCACGAAGACCTGATGGAATCCGACCCTGAAAACTGCCTGGCCCGCGCCTACGACATGGTACTCAACGGCTGGGAAATCGGTGGGGGCTCGATTCGTATCCACCGCGCCGACATTCAGGAAAAAGTGTTTGCCGCGCTGAAAATCACGCCTGAAGAGCAGCAAAACAAATTCGGCTTCCTGTTGGACAACCTGAAATTCGGTGCGCCGCCACACGGTGGTTTGGCCTTCGGCCTCGACCGTTTGGTGGCCTTGATGGCGCAAGCCGAATCCATCCGCGATGTGATTGCCTTCCCGAAAACTCAACGCGCGCAAGACCTGCTGGTGGATGCTCCCAACCATGTGGACGAACTCCAACTGCGTGAGCTGCACCTGCGCTTGCGCCAGAAGCAGACCGAGCAGAAAGAAGCGTAAACCGCCCGGCACACAGCCTGAAAACACCGCAGTTTTCAGGCTGTGTTTTATTCCGAACTATAGTGCTTGCCGCTGCACTTTCGGGATAGCCACAGCAATGATGGCTACATACCAAGCGAACCAACACCACAGGAAAAATTAGTACTTTGGTTATGACTCTCGGTTAGAGTACAATACCCACAGCAAACTACTGTTATATAAAATATTAACCCCAAACCTATGAAATGCCCCTTCTGCCACCATAACAACACCCAAGTAATCGACTCCCGGCTGCTGGAAGAGCAAAATAGTATCCGACGCCGGCGCCGTTGCGCTGCCTGCGACCGCCGATTCAGCACCTACGAAACCGTAGAGCTGCGGATGCCGCAAATCATCAAGAACAACGGCGAGCGCGTTATGTTCGATCCGCTCAAACTGCAGACCAGCCTGCAACGCGCCCTGCACAAACGCCCTATTTCCGCCGAAGCCATCGAACACACCGTGCACGAAATCGAAGAGTGCCTATATAAAACCGGCAGCAAAGAAGTGCCATCCCGCCTGATCGGCGAATTGGTGATGGAGCGGCTTGCCAAGCTCGACCAAGTGGCCTATGTGCGCTTCGCCTCCGTGTATAAAAGCTTTAAAGACGTGGCCGAATTCACCCGCACCGTAGCCGGGCTGGAACGCACCGACCATTCCTAGGCCGCGCAAAATCCTGCAAACCCGCTGCGCCACACAGCCCGTTTTGTTATACTGCGCTCCGTTTACGTTTACTGACTCCAAGGAAAACCTATGAACCGCTCCCACACATCCCTCCTCCTGCTTGCCCTTTCAGGTAGCCTCTTGTTAGCCGGCTGCAACCAACAGGCAGAAACCTCCGTGGTTGCCCCTAGCGCCAGCGAAGTGGCCGCTGCTTCAGCAACCGCCGCCGCATCTGCCGCCGCACAAAACCCCAGCCAAACCTTGGCTACCGAAGACGGCATCATCAGCCTCACTGTAAACGGCCGTTTTGAAGACAAATTGGCTGAATCCGCCCAATATGTCGATGGCGCCGACAGCAATAAAATCAGCCTGCTGCAATACGATGCCGACCAAGACGTTGCCATCACTGTCAGCAACTTCGGTGCCCCAAAACAGCCAGCCGAAGCCTACTTCGCCAAACTGAGCGAAAGCCTGAAAGCCGACCAAGGCCTGAACGACACTGCCGTAGACACCCCTGCCGACCAGCGCATGGGCTACCGCTTCAGCCATGGCCAAGACGATAACGTGCTCAACGAAAGCTGCGTGGCCGTGTATGCCAAAAACCTCTACACCGTTTGCGCCACCAGCAGCACCGCCTCTCTCCCCGAGCTGGATGTCCTGCTGAAAAACCTCACGGTAAAACAATAAGCCATACCCAATTCGCCAAACTGCTCAAGTTTGGCGAATTTTGCTTACCCGGCACGGCAAGTTTTTCAGGTAGCCCTTTCAAACACGATGGCTACCTGAAAATTCATCTCCAACGAATTTAAAGCAAGCTCATGCAGCTTGCTGTACCGCCAATATCCGGCCAGCCATTTTCAGCTAACCTGCAGTCTGCAATAGCGACATGGCATCGTTGATGATACCTGCTCACACCAAGTGCTTGAGGCTACCTGAAATCCCCAACCGATTTTCAGGTAGCCTCTGCATCCCACAAACTGCGCTATACTGCCCCATCAGCTCCTCATTCCTCCACCATGCTTACCGATACCCACTGCCACCTTGCCGATTCCATGCTTGCCTGCCGGCTACCTGAAATCACTAATGCAGCCCATGCCACAGGAGTGCAGCGTTTTATTGTGCCGTCGGTTACCGAAGCGGATTTCGATGCCGTCTGCCGGCTGCATGCCCCACCCAAATATTATGGCGCGCTTGGCCTGCACCCGTGGTTTGCCGAAAGCTTCCAACCCGGTTTAATTAGCCGCATCGCCGAGCGCCTGCAAGCGCAGCCGGGGCTGCTGGTGGGCGAAATCGGGCTGGATTATTACGGCGATCGCAAGCAGACCCGCACCGAGCAAACCACCGCCCTGCTCGCCCAGCTCGACTTAGCGCAGCAATTTGGCCGCCCTGTGCTGCTGCACCATGTGCGCGCCGCACCCGATGTGGTTGCCGCGCTCAAGCACAGCGGTTTCCGCAGCGGCGGCATTGCCCATGCGTTTTCAGGTAGCCTCGAAGAAGCCCGTGCCTTTATCCGTTGCGGTTTGTTTATCGGCATCGGCACACTGGTGCTCAACCCGAATGCCCGCAAAGTGCGTACCGCTGCCGCAGAGCTGCCGCTGGAACACTTGGTGCTGGAAACCGACAGCCCGTTTATGCAAATAGCCGGCGCAGGAGAAAACACGCCCATCAATGTGCGGCAGGTGGCAGAAACTGTGGCGGCCTTGCGTGGCATCAGCATGCAGGAAGTAGCCGCTGCCACAGAGCAAAATGTGGATAGGCTGCTGTCTTTCTCTTAAATTTATGTGATAGCGCCCTCAAGTATCTACGCTGGAAAGTTTATTTGAACAATTGGCCGGAAGCAGCCAATGGCTATACTAAGCAAACAACGCTGTTTCTTATTAATGGAACCAGCGTGGTTTGCCTGATTACTCAAGGCCGGCCAACAAAAAGGCTACCTGAAATTGGCACCGTGCTTATCACGAGACAAAATTTCAGGTAGCCTCATCCATATATGGCAACCACCTCATCACCTTTTTTCAGGTAGCCTCCCCACTCTGTTGAACCCATCACTCAAGCAATCACTCTACCGATTTCAATAAAATTATTTTTGCTTGGTGTAAGTGATTGGTTTAGAAATCCATACACTGCCCGGCCACAAAGCCTTACATTTTGCCACCTTTTTTTTGCCATCGAAATACATTATATTGTGCAAGTTTCACTCGCCAAACACATTATCTTGTGTTGCCTACTCAAAATCAGGATGGGAAAATGAACGATACCGTTAATCTCAAAGTTACCAAGCGCGACGGCCGTTTGGAGCCGATCGACCTCGATAAAATCCACCGCGTTGTTACTTGGGCGGCGCAAGGCCTCGACAACGTATCTGTATCGCAAGTCGAGCTTAAATCCCATATCCAGTTTTACAACGGCATCCGTACCGACGATATCCACGAAACCATCATCAAAGCTGCTGCCGACCTGATTTCCGAAGACACTCCCGACTATCAATACCTGGCCGCCCGTCTCGCTATTTTCCACCTGCGCAAAATCGCCTACGGCCAATACGAGCCGCCACACCTATTCGACCACGTCAGCAAGCTGACCGCCGAAGGCAAATACGACCGCCACATCCTCGAGGACTACAGCCGCGAAGAGTTTGACGAAATCGACGGCTACATTGACCACGCCCGCGATATGACCTTCTCCTATGCCGCCGTTAAGCAGCTGGAAGGCAAATACCTGGTGCAAAACCGCGTTACCCGCCAGATCTACGAAACCCCGCAGTTCCTCTACATCTTGGTGGCCATGTGCCTGTTTGCCAAATATCCCAAAGCTACCCGCTTGGATTACGTCAAACGCTTCTACGACGCGGTTTCCCTGTTCAAAATTTCGTTGCCCACGCCCATCATGAGCGGCGTGCGCACCCCCACGCGCCAATTCTCCAGCTGCGTGCTGATCGAATGCGACGACAGCCTGGACTCTATCAACGCCACCACCAGCGCGATTGTGAAATACGTTTCCCAACGCGCCGGTATCGGTATCAACGCCGGCCGCATTCGCGGCTTGGGCAGCGAAATCCGCGGCGGCGAAGCCCAGCACACCGGCTGCATTCCGTTTTTCAAAATGTTCCAAGCCGCCGTTAAATCCTGTTCCCAAGGCGGAGTGCGCGGCGGTGCGGCCACCCTGTTCTACCCGCTGTGGCACATCGAAGTGGAAAGCCTGTTGGTATTGAAAAACAACCGCGGCGTGGAAGACAACCGCGTGCGCCAGCTCGATTACGGCGTACAAATCAACCGCCTGCTCTACACCCGCCTGATTAAAGGCGGCAACATCACCCTGTTCTCGCCCAACGAAGTGCCCGGCCTGTACGACGCCTTCTTCGCCGACCAAGACGAGTTCGAGCGCCTGTATGTGCAATACGAGCAAGACCCGGCCATCCGCAAACGCGTGGTACCCGCCACCGAGCTGTTCTCCACCCTGATGCAGGAACGCGCCGGCACCGGCCGCATCTACATCCACAACGTAGACCACAGCAATACCCACAGCCCGTTTGATCCCGCCGTGGCTCCCGTGCGCCAGTCCAACCTGTGCCTGGAAATCGCCCTGCCCACCAAGCCGTTAAACGATATTAACGATGAAAACGGTGAAATCGCCCTCTGCACCCTGTCCGCCTTCAACCTCGGCGCATTGGAAAACCTGGACGAGCTGGAAAACCTTTCCGACCTCGCCGTGCGCGCGCTCGATGCCCTGCTCGACTACCAAGACTACCCCATTCCCGCCGCCCGCAAAGCTACCATGAACCGCCGCACCCTGGGCATCGGCGTGATCAACTACGCCTATTATCTGGCCAAACACGGCGTGCGCTACAGCAACGATTCCGCCCTCGCCCTCACCCACCGCACCTTCGAAGCCATGCAATACTACCTGCTCAAAGCTTCCGTGCAGCTGGCCAAAGAATACGGTGCCTGCCCCTTATTCGGCCAAACCATGTACGCCAAAGGCGTGCTGCCCATCGACACCTACAAAAAAGACCTCGACAGCATCTGCAGCGAGCCCCTGCACTACGACTGGGAAGCCCTACGCGCCGAAATCGTCCAGCACGGCCTGCGCAACTCCACCCTCACCGCGCTCATGCCCAGCGAAACCAGCTCGCAAATCGCCAACGCCACCAACGGCATCGAGCCACCGCGCGGGCTGGTCAGCGTGAAAGCCTCTAAAGACGGTATCCTCAAACAAGTCGTACCCGAATTCGATCGCCTGAAAAACCAATACGAAACCCTGTGGCAGATGGGCGGCAACGACGGCTACCTGAAATTGGTCGGCATCATGCAGAAATTTGTTGATCAGGCTATTTCCGCCAACACCAGTTACGACCCCAAACGCTTCGACGGCGGCCGCGTGCCCATGAAGCAGATGCTCAAAGACCTGCTCACCGCCTACAAATTCGGCCTGAAAACCCTCTACTACCACCACACTCGTGATGGTGCGGACGATACGCAGAGCGATATTCAGGACGACGGCTGTGCTGGGGGGGCTTGTAAGATTTAGCCTGTAATAACGAGGCCACCTGAAAAAGAAGTTTATTTTCAGGTAGCCCTAATCCTCCTTTTTGGTTTCAGCCTAAAAGGCTACCTGAAAACCTTTTCCATCCCCACCACATCATGCTGATTAAATCTGCCGACGATAAAAGCAGCAAGCTGAAACTGCTCGAAGCTGTAGACAAACTGCAGCTCAACAAGCAGCAACGCGAACATTTAACCGATAAATTATGGAAGCTGCGCACCGGTATCAACGGCGAGAAAGATGCTGCCTTTTACATCGACAACTACCTAAAAGATAGCGAATACTATGTAATCATCCATGACTTACGGATAGAAATCGACGGAGAAGTTGCGCAAATCGATCACCTATTGATCAACCGCGTTTTTGCCATCTTGTTGGAAACCAAAAACTTCAATGGCAACCTCACTATCAACAAATTCGGCGAATTCACGGTTCAATACCCCAGCGGTAAGAAAAAGGGAATCCCATCCCCCATCGAACAAAGCAAACGGCACGAACGCATCTTATTGAAACTGTTCGACCGTATCGGCGTGAAAATGAAAACCGGTCGCCCGTTGGAAGTACACCATGCCGTTCTTGTATCGCCGCAGTCCATTATCCGACGGCCAGATAGCAAAGATTTTGATACTTCCTGCGTCATCAAAGCCGATGCTATCCGACAATGGCACGAACAATTCGGCGAAAATAGAGTAGGCGTCGGCTTCGTTCTCAACCATATGTTTGATGCCCTGTTAATCAACAACGAAACCATTCACGAATGGGGGCGGCGCATTGCGGCAGAACACAAGCCAGAAGGGCTACTAGAATATCTGCCCAATTCCATCAAGCCCTTATTGACAAACTGCCACACCTGCGGGCAGGCCATCAGCGAAAATGAAGCATTGCTATGCCTGCATAACCATGAACGCTTCAACGGCAAAATATACTGTCGCGAGCACCAGCAGGCAGCCTTACAACAAAAAGCATCCCCCGCCAGCCCCGAATCCGAAACCGAACATGATGAATACTGCGCACATTCAGGCTGTCATGAAAAACTCAGCCAGGCAGTCATTCAATATTGCCAAAAACACAGCAGCCGTTTTGGCGGCAAACTGTATTGCCGTGAACATCAGCAGCGCAACACAACCAACAAAATAAGCAACGCCCAGGCCGAGCAAACAGAAACAGAACAAATCCATTGCAGCCACCCAGGCTGCGATAAGAAGCTTACCCCGGCAGTTATCCAATATTGCCAAAAATATTCCAAACGTTTTCACGGTAAACTGTATTGCATGGAACACCAACGTGCCCCAAACCGTGCCTAACCCGCTATATTATTTTCAGGTAGTCTGAAGCCATATATCCTTCACCAATCACATTGCAAAAGAGATCCCGCCATGTCCTGCGAACACCTCGTCATGTCCTACAGCACCTTCAGCAAGGAAAAAAACGACGCCCTCAAAGAGCCGATGTTTTTCGGCCAGCCCGTAAACGTTGCCCGCTACGATCAGCAGAAATACGAAGTATTTGAAAAACTGATTGAAAAACAGCTTTCCTTCTTCTGGCGGCCGGAAGAAATCGACGTATCGCGCGACCGCATCGACTACGCCAACCTGCCCGACCACGAAAAACACATCTTCATCAGCAACCTCAAATACCAAACCCTGCTCGATTCCATCCAAGGCCGCAGCCCCAACGTCGCCCTGCTGCCCCTGGTATCCATTCCCGAGCTCGAAACCTGGATTGAAACTTGGAGTTTCAGCGAAACCATCCACTCGCGCAGCTACACCCACATCATCCGCAACATCGTCAACGACCCCTCCGTCGTGTTCGACGACATCGTGCAAAACGAATACATCATCGCCCGCGCCGAAGATATTGCCTGCTACTACGACGACCTCATCGAATACACCCAATATTACAACCTGTTGGGCGAAGGCGAGCACCGCGTCAACGGCAAAACCATTATGGTGAGCCTGCGCGATTTGAAGAAAAAACTCTACCTCTGCCTGATGTGCGTCAACGTGCTCGAAGCCATCCGCTTCTACGTTTCCTTCGCCTGCTCCTTCGCCTTTGCCGAGCGCGAACTGATGGAAGGCAATGCCAAAATCATCAAACTCATCGCCCGCGATGAAGCCCTGCACCTCACCAGCACCCAGCACATGCTTAACCTCATGCGCAGCGGTACCGACGACCCAGAAATGGCCGAAATTGCCGCCGAGCTGGAAAACGACTGCTTCGAGCTCTTCAAAAAAGCCGCCGAGCAAGAAAAAGAGTGGGCGGAATACCTCTTCAAAGACGGCAGCATGATCGGCCTGAACAAAGACATCCTGTGCCAATATGTGGAATACATCACCAACCACCGCATGATGGCCGTCGGCCTAAACGCCGCCTTCCCCGCCGCCACGCAAAACCCCATCCCCTGGATCAATGCTTGGCTTTCTTCCGACAACGTTCAGGTAGCCCCGCAGGAAGTGGAAATCTCCTCCTACCTGATCGGCCAAATCGACGCCGAAGTGAGCGCCGACGACTTGGGCGACTTTGAACTGTAATCTCATCCCAAACCCAGCCAAAAGGCTACCTGAAAATCGCCCAACTGATTTTCAGGTAGCCTTTGAGCTTGAAACCGCGTGTTAAAATAAAGCAGGTTAACGTTCGATACCCAGCAGCCTGCGCAGCCAATGCATACAGCAAAGCAAGCCAATACCGTATTCAAAAATTAAACTGCAACCAACCCATAATAAAACCCAACTGCCACACCGCCATGCCCACCGCCAGCCAAATCGAAGCCCTCCTGCCGCAAACCCAATGCCGCCAATGCGGCTACGACGGCTGCGCCCCCTATGCCCAAGCCATCGCCCAAGGCCAAGCCTCCATCAACCTCTGCCCGCCCGGCGGCGACATCGTGTTGCATGAGCTTGCCGAGCTGCTGCACATCCAGCCGCTGCCCCTGGCCCAGCCCGAAAAGGCCGCCGTAAAAGCCCTGGCCTATATCGACGAAACTGCCTGCATCGGCTGTACCGCCTGCATCAAAGCCTGCCCCGTCGATGCCATCCTCGGCGCATCCAAACTCATGCACACCGTGCTGGCCGACGAATGCACCGGCTGCGGCCTTTGCCTGCCACCCTGCCCCGTAGACTGCATCAGAATGCAGCCTGTACCCGATGCCGTCTTGCCCCGCGCCGGCGCCCAAGCCCAACCGGAGCAAGCCCGCCGCGCCGCTGCCGCACACGCCAAACAACGCTTCCAACACCGCGAGCAGCGCCAACAGCGTGCCGCTGCCGAACGCCGAGCCCACCTTGCCCAACGGGCCGCCGCCGTGCAGGCAGCCGCCCAAACTCCCCCGCCTACCAAGCCGGCAGCACCCCCTGCCAAACCAAACAATCCCACCACACCCGCCTTCAACCCGGCCGACCTCATCGCCCGCGCCATGGCCGGCGCCCAAGCCCGGCAAAACCAGCGCACCGTGCCCAGCAATCACGACAGCTTCCGCCAACAACAAATCGCCGCCGCCCAACAACAAGCCGCCCACCGCCGCGCCCTGAAACACATCCGCTACGGCAACGAAGCCGAGCAAGCCGCCGCCAAAGACTACCTCCGCCAACTCAAAGCCGAAGAAGAAGAAGCCCAATCTCAAAACTGATCCATTGCAGCCATCAACCAAAAAGGCTACCTGAAAATCCTACACAGCAATTTTCAGGTAGCCTTTTGTTGCTTCTTCAATGCCGGTTTAAGCCGGCCGATTCAGCCTCTTATTTGCCGGCCATCCGATTGATGATTTTCTCGCCGTGCAGCTGGTGCAGCACCGCCATGGCGATGTGCCCGAAGGCCAGCACAAACAGCAGATACGCCAGTTTGCCGTGCGCCGCGTTACCCAGCTGCGTCATCCACTCGATAGGCTGCTCGATTTTATTCATCACCGTGATGCCGAACACTTCCAAATCGCCGCGTGCAGAGCCGTATTGGCGAATCATCGCTATCACCGGCACCGCCGCCATCAACAGATACAGCGCGGCATGCCCCAGCTTTACCGCCAAGCTGCCGTGCGGGCGGTTGTGCCAATTAACCAGTGCCCAAACCAGGCGCAAAGCCACCAAAACCAACAACAGGAAGCCCACCGATTTGTGGTAGCCCATCAAGCTGTAGTATTTTTCGTTAATATTCCACATGGCCGCCGTGCACAGCATAAAGGCAAACATAGCCGCCATCAGCCAATGGAAAAAACGGCTGAGGGTGCCGTAGTATTGTGGTGTGTCTTTCATTGTTATTTCCTTTTTTTAAAACCGAAAAGCGGCGGATTATAACGGATTAGATTAACTTTCGATACCAAGCGGCAAGCCGCAGGCAATACACGGTAATCGAACGCTCTCCGAGCTCTGTCGGCAATACTAAAAAGGCTACCTGAAAAATTTCAGGTAGCCT
>NZ_KV795536.1:66330-95415 GCF_001809035.1 Eikenella sp. HMSC061C02 | reverse complement strand
AAAGGCTACCTGAAAAATTTCAGGTAGCCTTTTGATGCTTACCACACCGCGCAGCTTACTTGCCAAACAACGCCGCCACCATCTCAGCCTGCTCTTCGGTAAACGCGGGTTCGCCGAGGCGGGCGGCCACGGTGTATTCGTTGGCAAACTGCCGCTGGGCAGATACCGCCTGCCATTCTTTGAGCTTGGCGGTTTTGCCCTGTTTGAGCTTGGCGGCGGTTTGCAGAGCGGTTTGTTTGCGGGTAGGCATGGCAGAAAATACGGTTTAAATAGCAGGATAGGTTTTCAGGTAGCCTTGATTATGTTTGAGGCTACCTGAAAAACGGATTACTGGGTGAGCAGTTCCAAAGCCTCGCGGTATTTGGCCAAGGTTTTTTCGATAACCTCGGCGGGCACTGCGGGGGCGGGAGGCTGTTTGTTCCAGCCGCTTTGTTCGAGCCAGTCGCGGATGAATTGTTTGTCGAACGAGGGCGGGTTGCTGCCGGGCCGGTATTGGTCGGCCGGCCAAAAGCGGCTGGAATCAGGGGTGAGCACTTCGTCCATCAGGGTGAGCGTGCCGTTTTCGTCCAGGCCGAATTCGAATTTGGTGTCGCAGATGATGATACCGCGGGTGCGGGCGTATTCGGCGGCTTCGCTATAGAGGGCGATGGCTTTGCGGCGCACTTCTTCGGCCAGCTCTTGGCCGATGATGCGGGCGCACTCATCAAAGCTGATGTTGATATCGTGGTTGCCCACTGCGGCTTTGGTGGACGGGGTGAAGATGATTTCGGGCAGCTGCTCGGCTTCGCGCAGGTTTTCAGGTAGCCTGATGCCGCACACGGCGCCGGTTTGGCGGTATTCTTTCCAGCCGCTGCCGGCCAAATAACCGCGCACGATGGCTTCGATTTTCAAAGGTTCGAGCCGTTTGGCCACCACGGCGCGTTTTTCCAGCGCGGCGGCTACGTCGTGCGGCAATACGTCGTATACGGTTTGGCCGGTGAAGTGGTTGGGCATGATGTGCGAGAGTTTGCCAAACCAGAAATTGGAAATCTGGGTGAGGATTTCGCCTTTGCCGGGAATGGGTTCGTTCAAGATCACATCGAAAGCGGAGAGACGGTCGGAGGCAACGATGAGCATGCTGCGGCTGTCGATTTCATACAAATCGCGCACTTTGCCGGAATAGATTTTTTTCAGCGGAATGGTGGTCATGATGGATTATTGGTCGGGTGGTTGGAAAGTTGGTATTCTAGTCCAATTGCCGCGCGGAAAAAACGGCAGCGTGGAAATATCCTGCCAGAAGGCGGCAAAACAGTTGCCGAACTGCATTTTATGCCTGAGAATGCTGCCCGCATCAGCAGGCTACCTGAAAGCCTAAACCTCAATGCAGTTAGAATGAAACCGAAGCGCTTATTTTTCAGGTAGCCTCCCCTCCATCCCTCACTTAAGGAAACATCATGAGCAATCTGATTATTGAAGACATTGAAACCGGCAGCGGCAAAACCGCCGAAAAAGGCAAACGGATTTCCGTACACTACAGCGGCTACCTCACCAACGGCAGCAAATTCGACTCCAGCCTCGACCGCGGCCAACCGCTCACCATCATCCTGGGCGTAGGCCAGGTCATCCGCGGCTGGGACGAAGGCTTCGGCGGTATGCGCGAAGGCGGCAAACGCAAGCTCACCATCCCGCCAGAAATGGGCTACGGTGCACGCGGCGCCGGCGGTGTGATTCCACCGAACGCCACTTTGATTTTTGAAGTGGAATTGCTGAAGGTACACGATTAAGCAGCGTTTTCTGCATAAGGAAAGGCTACCTGAAAACCGTAATTCAAGTTTTCAGGTAGCCCTTCTCTTTTCTTTGCCGATGGATTTTCAGGTAGCCTCTTACACACGAAAGGCTACCTGAAAATTTTTGCTCCTGCGCCCGCGTTACAACAAATGCGCCACCGCCGCGCGTTCGTCTTCCAACTCTTTGAGCGTGATGCCGATACGTTCGCGGCTAAAGTCGTCAATCGGCAAGTCTTTAATCACGCGGTATCCGCCGTTTTCGCACACCACGGGCAAGCCGAAGATAAGACCTTCGGGGATGCCGTAGGCGCCGTCTGAAGGCACGCCCATGGTTACCCAGCGGCCGTTGCTGCCGAGCACCCAGTCGCGGATGTGTTCGATGGCGGCGTTGGCGGCTGAGGCAGCGGAAGAGAGGCCGCGCGCTTCGATGATGGCGGCGCCGCGTTTGGCCACGGTGGGCAGGAAGTGTTCGGTGTTCCATTGTGCATCGCCAATCAACTCTTGCACGCTTTGGCCGTTTACGGTGGCGAAACGGTAGTCGGCATACATGCTGGGGCTGTGGTTGCCCCATACGCATAATTGATTGATACTATTTACAGAATGGCCGATTTTAAGGGCGATTTGATTGAGAGCCCGGTTGTGGTCGAGGCGCAGCATGGCGGTGAAATTGCGTGCGGGCAGGTCGGGCGCGGATTTCATGGCTATATAAGCGTTGGTGTTGGCAGGGTTGCCCACTACGAGCACTTTCACGTTGCGGCTAGCCACCTTGTTCAACGCGGCGCCCTGCGCGGTGAAGATATTGGCATTGGCATGCAGCAGATCGGCACGTTCCATGCCTTTGCTGCGCGGGCGGGCACCGACCAAAATAGCGATTTCGGCATCTTGAAATGCGGCTTCGGGGTCGCTGGTGGCAAACACATCAGCCAGCAGCGGGAAGGCGCAGTCGTGCAGCTCCATAATCACGCCCTGTACGGCCTGCTGCGCTTGCGGCAAATCGAGCAGTTGCAGGATAACGGGCTGGTCTGCGCCGAGCATATCGCCGGCGGCAATGCGGAATAATAAAGAGTAGGCAATCTGGCCGGCAGCGCCGGTTACAGCTACGCGGACGGGGGCTTTTGGCGTGTTGGTGTGGGTCATGGCTTGATGTAGTGAAGTGAGGATGAATATTAAAGTGTGCAATGCTGCCACAGATTTTTCAGGTAGCCTGAGGCAGCGTGTAAAGCGCGTTATGATACAGAAAGTTGGCATATTTGTGGCACTTTTCCATTATTTTATATTAAGAACAAGGGCAAACGCGATGTCGAATAACCGGATTATTTATCTGACAATTAACTAAAATCCTTTAGGCAAGCAATCATCCATTTTGATGTTCGCTATGTTAAGTTGATTTAAAACAAAGGCTGCTATATGATTTATAGCTGGGCGAACGCGGCCGGCTTTCGGTTGCCGCGCCTTGCCCGAAAAGGCTACCTGAAAATATTTTCAAGCATACTCAGGCAGCTTTATGGTTTTGAGTGCCGGCTGCGGCCGGTTTGGGATATTGCCAATCTGAGGAAGTTTCGCCATGCGAACGACTAACAGACCGATATTCCTGGACATCATCAGCATCCGGCTGCCGATTCCGGGGATTGTTTCCATTCTGCACCGCATCAGCGGCGTGCTGTTGTTTATCAGCCTGCCGCTTCTGTTGTGGCTGCTTGCCGGCACGCTGGATAATGCCGCTGCCTTTGAATCTTATCGCGCCTTCGTGGCTCATCCGCTGGTGAAAATCGGCCTAATCGGGCTGTTGTGGGCTTATTTGCACCACTTCTTTGCCGGCATCCGCTTCCTGTTTTTGGATGCTCACAAAGGCCTGGCGCTGAACACTGCCCGCACCACCGCCAAAACCGTGATGGCGCTGGCTTTGATCTGCACCGCAATTTTGGGAGTATGGCTATGGTAGACCGCAAACTTACCGGCGCACACTACGGCCTGCGCGATTGGGCGATGCAGCGCGCCACCGCGGTGCTGATGCTGATTTACACCGTCGCGCTGATTGTATTCCTGCTCGCACTGCCGGGCGACTACGCCGCATGGCAGGCATTTTTTGGCCAAACTTGGGTGAAAGTGTTTACCCAAATCAGCTTCATCGCGCTGTTTCTGCATGCCTGGGTAGGTATCCGCGATTTGTGGATGGACTACATCAAGCCGTTCGGCCTGCGCCTGTTCCTTCAGGTAGCCACCATCGTTTGGCTGGCAGGCTGCATGGTTTACTCGGTTAAAGTGATTTGGGGTTGAACAAGATGACTTATCCTATCCGAAAATTCGATGCCGTTATCGTTGGCGGCGGCGGTGCCGGCCTGCGTGCGGCGCTGCAACTTTCCAAAGCCGGCCTCAACACCGCCGTGCTCTCCAAAGTATTTCCCACCCGCTCCCACACCGTGGCCGCGCAGGGCGGCATTTCTGCCTCGCTGGGCAATGTGCAGGAAGACCGCTGGGATTGGCACATGTACGACACCGTGAAAGGCTCCGATTGGCTCGGCGACCAAGACGCCATCGAATTCATGTGCCGCCGCGCGCCCGAAGCTGTGATTGAGCTGGAACACATGGGTATGCCGTTCGACCGCGTGGAAAGCGGCAAAATCTACCAGCGCCCCTTCGGCGGCCATACCGCCGAGTTCGGCAAACGCGCCGTAGAACGCGCCTGCGCCGTGGCCGACCGCACCGGCCATGCCATGCTGCACACGCTCTATCAGCAAAACGTGCGCGCCAACACCCAATTCTTCGTGGAATGGACCGCACTCGACCTCATCCGCAACGAAGAAGGCGATGCAGTGGGCATCACTGCCATGGAAATGGAAAGCGGCGATGTGTATATCTTCCACGCCAAAACCATCCTGTTCGCCACCGGCGGTGCCGGCCGCATCTATGCCTCTTCCACCAACGCCTTCATGAACACCGGCGACGGCCTGGGCATCTGTGCCCGTGCCGGCATCCCGCTGGAAGATATGGAATTTTGGCAATTCCACCCCACCGGCGTGGCCGGTGCGGGCGTGCTGATTACCGAAGGCGTGCGCGGCGAAGGCGGTATCTTGCTCAACGCCGACGGCGAACGCTTTATGGAGCGCTACGCCCCCACCGTGAAAGACCTCGCTTCGCGCGACGTCGTTTCCCGCGCCATGTCGCTAGAAATTCTGGAAGGTCGCGGCTGCGGCAAAAACAAAGACCACGTTTTGCTGAAAATCGACCACATCGGCGCAGAGAAAATCATGTCCAAGCTGCCCGGTATCCGCGAGATTTCCATCAACTTCGCCGGCGTTGATCCGATTAAAGACCCGATTCCCGTGGTGCCCACCGTGCACTACATGATGGGCGGTATTCCCACCAACTACTTGGGCGAAGTGGTTGCGCCGAAAGACGGCAATCCCGAAGCCGTTGTGCCCGGCCTGTATGCCGCCGGCGAATGCGCCTGTGCCTCAGTGCACGGTGCCAACCGCCTCGGCACCAACTCCCTGCTCGATTTGGTGGTGTTCGGCAAATCTGCCGGCGACAGCATGATTGAGTTCATCAAGCAGAATCCCGACATCAAACCGCTGCCCGAAAACGCCGGTGCGCTCACCGAACAACGCCTGGCACGGCTGAACAGCCAAACCGGCGGTGAAAACGTAGACGTGCTGCGCGGCGAACTGCAACGCACACTGCAACGCCACGCCGGCGTATTCCGCACCGACGCCATTCTGAAAGAAGGCGTGGACAAAGTACTTGCCTTGGTAGAACGCAACAAACACACCGAAATCGGCGACAAGAGCATGGTGTGGAACACCGCCCGCATCGAAGCGCTGGAACTCGACAACATGATGGAAGTGGCCAAAGCCACCATGATTGCTGCCGAAGCCCGCAAAGAATCGCGCGGCGCCCATGCCTCCGACGACCACCCCGAGCGCGATGACGAAAACTGGATGAAGCACAGCCTGTTCTACTCCGCCGACAACAGCCTGGCCTACAAGCCCGTGCACACCCAACCGCTCAGCGTGGAATACATCAAGCCTGCCAAGCGCATTTACTAGAATAAAAACAACTATCTGGAATTTTCAGGTAGCCCTTCCATGCTGCATTGAGGCTACCTGAGAATACTGCCGCACCAAACCGAAGGAACACCCATGGAAACTATCCGCCTCAAAGTGTACCGCTACAACCCCGATACCGATGCCAAACCCTACATGCAGGACTACGAGCTCGAAATCGAGCCCACCGACGTGAAGCTGCTCGACGCCATCATGAAGCTCAAAGCCAAAGATGACAGTCTCTCCTTCCGCCGCTCCTGCCGCGAAGGCATCTGCGGCTCGGACGGCATGAACATCAACGGCAAAAACGGCCTCGCCTGCCTCACCGATATCCGCAGCCTCAAGCAGCCCATCGTATTGCGCCCCCTGCCCGGTCTGCCCGTCATCCGCGACCTCATCGTGGACATGACCCAATTCTTCAAGCAATATCATTCCATCAAACCCTATGTGGTCAACGACAACCCTGTCGACCCACAGCAGGAACGCCTGCAAAGCCAGGCCGAGCGCGCCGAGCTGGACGGCTTGTATGAATGCATCCTCTGCGCCTGCTGCTCTACCGCTTGCCCCTCCTTCTGGTGGAACCCCGACAAATTCGTCGGCCCATCCGGCCTCTTGAATGCCTACCGATTCATCGCCGACACCCGCGACACCATTACCAACGAACGTTTGGACAACCTCAACGACCCCTACCGCCTGTTCCGCTGCCACACCATCATGAACTGCGTAGACGTTTGCCCCAAACACCTCAACCCCACCCGCGCCATCGGCAAGATCAAAGAAATCATGCTCAAACGCGTGGTATAGTGGATGATCTGCAGCCAGTACAGTCTTACCTGCCTAGCCGTACTGGCTGTATTGTCTGCAGCCAGCCTCCTTATCCCCAGTTAAATAATCTGATAGATAAGCCATGTCCACCTTTGACGACACCGCCAAACGCCGCCTGCGCTTCCAAACCCGGCGCGGCCTGCTGGAGCTCGATATTCTGCTGAAGCAGTTTATGGCCGCCGAATTCGACCGCCTGAGCGATGCCGAGCTAACCGTATTCACCGAACTGCTCGCCCTGCCCGACCCCGAATTATTCGCCCAACTCAACGGCCAAAACCCTGCTGCCAATGCCGAAAGTGCAGCCTTATTGGATAAAATCCGCAGCAGCCGGCGCACTGATTAAACCGCATTCCCTTGAGGCTACCTGAAAGCGTAACTTTGAAGTTCGCACATATAAAATTCAGACACATAAGGCTACCTGAAAGCAGCGCAGAGTTTCTGCCAAGCCAAAGTTTCAGGTAGCCTTTTTCTTTACCGACCACAGCCGGCACTCAAGTACGCCGAAAGCAACTTTAACATTCCGGCTTTCAGGTAGCCTCTTTCCTCCATCTTTCCTGTTTCATCAATAGCTCACTATCCCTACAGCACCCACCCTCTGCTGCCAGCCCACGCCCATCCCGCCGAGCCTGCTGCAAAAGGGATTTTTCTTATTGACGTTCCCCATATCGGGTCGTATTATTCAGCCGTTATACCGGCGTTTGGCAAACTTCCAGCAACATTTCTGCTGCTGCCTGGTAAACCCCTGAAACTCAACGAAAGGCCGGGCTGATTCCAGAATCTTAGCGACAAAAAGAACAACCTTTTCAGGTAGCCGGCTTCGAGTTTTTATCATATTCCCCTCCCCGGCCATTCCACCGCGCCAGATTCTCCATCCCTCCTTTCCAAACAAACAATTTCCTGCGCCAAGCGCAATCAGGATGCCAGCAAAAGGCTACCTGAAAATGCTTATTCCGAATCGCCATACTCATTTTTAGCCGCCTGCCGTGTGGCGATTCGGAATCGGCATTCGCTGCAGATAGGATAAAGGCTGCCCGCTTAGGCAGCCCGATAAGCAAGCGTGCTGCTCTTCAAACCTTCACCTTAAATAAGGATCTTGCCATGATGAAAGAACAAAGTAGTTTGTCCTACCTATACGGTACCAACGTCCCGTATATTGAAGATTTGTACGAAGCCTATCTGAGCTCCCCTGACTCCGTGGACAGCCAATGGCGGCAGTATTTCGACCAAGTGGCCGCCATGCCCGGCAACACTCCGAAAGATGTGGCGCACCGCCCGATTCAGGAAGCCTTTGCCAACTTGGCACAGCAGCGCGGCGGCGCAGCCGCGGGCGGCGTGGATTTTGCCGCCATGCAGAAGCAAGTGGCCGTGTTGAGCCTGATTTCCGCCTACCGCTCCTTGGGCAACCGCGCTGCCGACCTCAACCCGCTCGACCGCACCCATATCAGACAACTGCCCGAGCTCGATCCCAAAACCTACGGCCTCACTGATGCCGACATGAACACCCCTTTCCATGTCGGCACCGATCTTTCAGGTAGCCCCAAGCTGCCCCTGGCCGAAATCATCCGCCATCTGAAACAAATCTACTGCGGCCCCCTGGCATTGGAATACATGCACATTCCCGACACCGCCGAACGCGAATGGCTGCAGGCACGTTTGGAAGCCAACGGCGCCCGCCCGCAGTTTGATGCCGAGACTAAACGCCTCATCCTGAAAGAAATCACCGCCGCCGAAACCATGGAGCGCTATCTGCACACCCGTTATGTGGGCCAGAAACGCTTCTCGCTCGAAGGCGGCGAAAGCACCGTGCCCGCGCTGAACCATCTGATCCGCGCCTCCACCGAAAAAGGTGTGCAGGAAATCGTAATCGGCATGGCGCACCGCGGCCGCTTAAACGTGTTGGTAAACACCATGGGCAAAGCCCCGCAAGCCATTTTCGACGAGTTCGAAGGCAAAGTGGACGCCAAATTCCCCAGCGGCGACGTGAAATACCACATGGGCTTCAGCTCCGACGTGCCCACCCCGCACGGCCCGGTGCACCTCTCTTTGGCCTACAACCCCTCACACTTGGAAATCACCAACCCCGTGATTGAAGGCTCCGTACGCGCCCGCCAAGACCACCGCGGTGCCGAAGGCCGCAAACAAGTGCTGCCCATCCTCACCCACGGCGACTCCGCCTTCATCGGTTTGGGCGTGAACCAATCTACTTTCAATATGTCGCAAACCCGCGGCTACAGCACCGGCGGCACCATCCACTTCGTGATCAACAACCAAGTGGGCTTCACCACTTCCGATCCGCGCGACACCCGCTCCACCCTGTATTGCACCGACATCGCCAAGATGGTGAGCGCGCCGATTCTGCATGTGAACGGCGACGACCCGGAAGCCGTGTGCCACGCCGCCCAAATCGCGCTGGACTACCGCACTACCTTCCAGAAAGACATCGTGATCGATTTGGTGTGCTACCGCAAACTCGGCCACAACGAGGGCGACGATCCCACCCTGACCCAGCCTCTGATGTACAAACAAGTGGCCGCACACCCCGGCTCCCGCGCCGTGTATGCCGAGCAGCTGATTAAAGAAGGCGTGGTCACCAAGGAAGAAGCCGAAAAACTCATCAGCGACTACCGCGCCGCGATGGACAAAGGCGACCGCATCCAGGAAATCCTGCCTGAGCAGAAACGCGAACACGCAGTGGATTGGAGCAAATACCAGCCCATCAGCTGGCGCACTCCGGTGAAAACTGCTCTGCCTGCTGCCGAAATCAAACGCCTGACCGACCGCTTCACCGACATCCCCGCTGATGTGAAACTGCACAATACCGTGAAGAAAATCATCGAAAACCGCAAAGCCATGGCTGTTGGCGAGCAAGCTATTGACTGGGGTATGGCCGAAACCATCGCCTACGCCAGCCTGCTCGAAGCCGGCCACGACATCCGCATTTCCGGCGAAGACTCCGGCCGCGGCACCTTCTCACACCGCCACGCCGTGCTGCACGACCAAAACCGTGCCGAACGCACCGGCGGCGTGTATATCCCGCTGCAACACATCAGCGAAAAACAAGGCCGCTTCAACGTCATCGATTCCATCCTGAACGAAGAAGCCGTGATGGCCTACGAATACGGCTATGCCTCCTCCGCACCGGAAGACCTGGTGATTTGGGAAGCCCAGTTCGGCGACTTCGCCAACGGCGCGCAAATCGCCATCGACCAATTCATCACCTCCGGCGAAACCAAATGGGGACGCTGGTGCGGCCTCACCGTTATCCTGCCGCACGGCTACGACGGCCAAGGCCCGGAACACTCTTCCGCCCGCGTAGAACGCTGGCTGCAACTGTGTGCCGAAGAAAACATCCAAGTGCTGATGATGTCTGAAGCATCGCAGATGTTCCATGCCCTGCGCCGCCAGATTCTGCGCCCCTACCGCAAACCGCTGGTGATTTTCATGTCCAAACGCCTGCTGCGCCTCAAAGACGCCTGCAGCCCACTGGCCAACTTCACCGACGGCGAATTCCGCCTTGTGATCGGCGACACCGTACAAGGTCGCGATCAAGACGTGAAACGCGTGATTCTGTGTGCCGGCCAGGTGTACTACGATTTGGCCAAAGCCCGCGCCGACAAAGGCTTGGAAAAAGACATCGCCATCGTTCGCGTCGAGCAGCTCTACCCCTTCCCCTACGAAGAAGTGGCCGCCGAACTCAAACGCTTCCCGAACGCCACCGAAATCATGTGGGCACAGGAAGAGCCGAAAAACCAAGGCGCTTGGTACCAAATCCGCCACCGTCTGGAAAAAGTGCTCGGCGCCAACCAGCGCCTCACCACCGCCAGCCGCCCGGCCAGCGCCTCGCCCGCCGTCGGCTATGCTGTGAAACACAAAGCCGGTTTGGACGGCCTGCTTGAAGATGCGATGAAACTCTAAAGCGCCAAAAGGCTACCTGAAACATGCCAAACCGTTTTCAGGTAGCCTCCTCAGAACACGATTTACCTATTTTTCAATTTATTAAAGGATAAAACCATGATTATCGAAATCACCGTACCCCCGCTACCGGAAAGCGTTACCGAAGCCACCCTGATGAGCTGGCACAAGAAGGTGGGCGACTATGTAAACCGCGACGAAAACCTGATCGACCTCGAAACCGACAAGGTTGTGCTCGAGCTGCCCGCCCAGCAGGCCGGTGTGATTGTGGAAATCATCGAACAAGACGGCGCCACCGTTACCGCCGGCCAGCTGTTGGCTAAAATCGACACCGAAGCCAAAGCAGCAGAAGCAGCCCCGGCTGCCGCCCAAGCCCCCGCTGCCGAGCCAGCAGGCCATGTGGCTGCCGCTGGTGCGCGCGCCGGCGTGGCCATGCCCGCCGCCGCCAAACTGGCTGCTGAAAAAGGCGTGGACGTATCCGGCGTACAAGGTTCCGGCCGCGACGGCCGTGTGCTGAAAGAAGACGTGGCCGCTATGCCTGCCGCCGCACCCAAAGCCGCTGCCGCCCCGGCCGTGGCCGTGCCGCTGGGCGACCGCGTAGAACAGCGCGTACCGATGAGCCGCCTGCGCCAGCGTGTGGCCGAACGCCTGCTGCAATCTCAGTCGCAAAACGCCATCCTCACCACGTTCAACGAGGTGAACATGAAGCCGATTATGGATTTGCGCGCCAAATACAAAGAGAAGTTCGAAAAACAGTATGGCGTGAAACTGGGCTTCATGTCCTTCTTCGTGAAAGCCGCCGTGGCCGCGCTGAAGAAATTCCCCGCTGTGAACGCTTCGATTGACGGCAACGACATCGTTTACCACGGCTACTTCGACATCGGTATCGCCGTGGGCAGTCCACGCGGCCTGGTGGTGCCGATCCTGCGCAACGTGGATCAGATGAGCATTGCCGAAATCGAACTGGCCATTGTGGACTACGCCAACAAAGCCAAGAGCGGCAAAATCGCCATCGAAGACCTCACCGGCGGCACATTCTCCATCACCAACGGCGGCACCTTCGGCTCGATGATGTCCACACCCATCATCAACCCGCCGCAATCCGCCATCTTGGGCATGCACGCCACCAAAGAACGCGCCGTGGTGGAAAACGGCCAAGTCGTGGTGCGCCCGATGATGTATCTGGCCCTCTCCTACGACCACCGCATCATCGACGGCCGCGAAGCCGTGCTCACTTTGGTTACTATCAAAGAAGCCCTCGAAGACCCGGCCCGCCTGATTTTAGAAATCTAACGGTTTCTAAAATCTAAGCGTTTAGCAACATCAGGCTACCTGAAAACCCTTTTTTCAGGTAGCCTTACTCTTTTGCCACATCAAACATACTAAAGGCTACCTGAAACTTTCAGGTAGCCCCAACCCAAACACCATGACCAATACCACAACCGTCCACCTCTACACCGACGGCGCCTGCAAAGGTAATCCCGGCCCCGGCGGCTGGGGCGTGCTGCTGCGCTACGGCCGCCATGAAAAAGAACTCTGCGGCGGCGAAGCCGACACCACCAACAACCGCATGGAGCTTACCGCCGTTATCCGCGGCCTCGAAGCCCTCAACCGCCCCTGCCAAGTAACCATCCACACCGACTCCCAATACGTGAAAAACGGCATGGAAAGCTGGATTCACGGCTGGAAGAAAAACGGCTGGAAAACTTCCGCCAAACAACCCGTGAAAAACGCCGAACTCTGGCAGCAGCTCGACCAACAAGTCGCCCGCCACCAAGTATCCTGGCAATGGGTGAAAGGCCATGCCGGCCACCCCGAAAACGAACGCGCCGACCAACTGGCTAATCAAGGCGCCGCCAATATATCCAATGAACAACAATAAACGCCAATAATCAAATTATTGGCACAAATTCCCCCACCGCCAGCCGTCCCTTCCAGCAGTTGGCGTTCCGCCCGCCATCTGATAGAATGGCAACCCATACAGTCAATCAAAACGCAGCTTCCAATTCTGTGTTTGATTGGCTAAAAATTTGAGTTCACAAGCCGCCGGCACCAGGCGGCTTGCATTTTTATGTAAAAACGGCTGCCCCGCAGCCCTTGTGGAGAAAATCATGCAAAAGATTCCATTAACCGTACGCGGCGCCGAACTGCTCAAGCAAGAATTGCAGCATCTTAAAAGCGTTGAACGTCCTGCCATTATCGAAGCCATCGCCGAAGCCCGCACCCACGGCGATTTGTCTGAAAATGCTGAATACGAAGCAGCCAAAGAAAAACAAGGCTTCATCGAAGGCCGTATTTCCGAACTGGAAAACAAACTCTCCGCGGCCCATATCATCGACCCCACCGAAATCCACGCCGAAGGCAAAATCGTATTCGGCTGCACCGTCGTGCTGGAAGACTTGGAAAACGAAACCCAAGTGCGCTACCAAATCGTCGGCGACGACGAAGCCGATATTAAAGATAACAAAGTCTCCATCAGCTCGCCTATTTCACGCGCCCTTATCGGCAAAGAAGAAGGCGATGTGGCCGAAGTGCAGGCGCCTGGCGGCATCAGAGAATACGAAGTTATCGAAGTGCTGTATATCTAGTAAGCAGTGGCGAAATGGACCAGAATTTTAATCCCTACCAGACTCCGCAAAGCCAAGAATACCTGCCGCAAAGTACTACTGAATGTTGGCGGGAGGGTAAACGTGTTTTTTTGTCTGCCGGCACTGACTTACCTTGCCGCTGCATCCATTGTGGCGAAGAGGCTGCACCGCCACGCCGACAACGTAAACTCTATTGGCATCATCCTGCACTATATTTGTTGATACTCACTGCATTTATCGGCTTGCCTGGGCTATTGGTTTATCTAATTGTGGCCTTGGTTGTGCGAAAAAAAATTACGGTTACGGCTGCACGTTGCCCTACACGTCGCAAACAGATGCGCCAAATTTATATTGGTATATTCATGCTGTTGTTGGTCACGCTGTTCCTACCGTATTTTGCCTCCACCGAAAACGGTATGGTTGATAGTAGCCTGATGTCGCTGTTGTATATCGGTTTAGTTTTAATTTGGCTGGTACTGGCAATTCTCGCTTCCGTCTTCCGTCTGCGCGCTGTACGGATCAACGAAGAATTCAGCATCCTCAAAGGCTTTGGCCGGGGCTTTCTCGACACCCTGCCGGAAGAATACGAACTCAACAGCCGCCGTTAAAACATAGCAATCATTTGGCAACATATAGCCAATTTTCAGGTAGCCCTTCTCTATCGAAAGGCTACCTGAAATATAAAAGGCTACCTGAAACTTCAGGTAGCCTTTTCTTCATTCACACCATCAACTCTTATTCAGCCTCACCCTCCTCTTGCGGCTGTGTCTGGTTCGCAGGAGCAGCGGGATTGAGGTTTTGCGTGAGGCCGTTGATGTCGCCGCCGCTCAAGCCCAGCTCTTTGAGCAAACCGTCCACCAGCGGGGCCTGGGCGCGGTAGCGCAGGGCGCTGTTCACCACTTGGTCGGACAAAGCCGCGTTGCCTTGGGCGCCGGGGCTACCTGAAACACCGTCTGCGGCAGCGCCGCTGAATCCGCCCAAGCCGTTGATTTGCAGAATCTTGATGTCGTCGATGTTTTCCATCGGGCGCACGGATTCGCGGATGATGTCGGGCAGGTGTTTCAAGAGGGCGAGGCGCACTTGCATTTCAACTTGCTCGACGCTCAATACGTTGGCGGCTTCGTTTACGGCGCGGGTACCTTCGGCATCGACTTTGTATTGCTGCTCTTGCGCTTGTGCCAGCAGCACTTTGGCATCGGCTTCACCTTTGGCTTGCAGGCGTTGTTTCTCAGCTTCGGCTTCGGCGGCGATGCGCACGGCTTCGGCACGGTCTTGCGCGGCCTGTTTCTCGGCTTCGGCGGCGACGGTGAGCGAAATCGCGTCTTTTTGTGCGGCTTCTTCGGCGGCAATCAGTTCGACGGCTTTGGCACGTTCGGCGCGTTCGGTTTCGCGTACGGTAATCACGCTCTCCTCTTCGCGCACGGCGGCGGCGCGGGCTTTGTCGGCCTCGGCTTTGGCTTCCGATTCGGCACGCGATTTTTCGGCCACGGCGATGGCGCGGTCTTGTTCGGCCAGCTCGATGGCTTTGCGGCGTTCGACCTCCGCCTGTTCGACGGCTTGGGCTTTTTTGATATCTTCGTTTTTAATATCGCGTTCGGCGGCGATGCGTTTCAAATCCACTTCGCGTTCGGCGGCGATTTTGGCTTCTTCCGCCTCGCGTTTTTTCTGCGCTTCCTGCTCGGCGATGCTGGCTTCCTGTTCGGCGCGGCGCACGGCAATTTCGCGTTCTTGTTCGAGTTTGGCGTATTCTTCTTCACGCGAGATTTTCAGGCGTTGCTGCTCGGCTTCGAGGTTTTTGGTTTTAATCGCCAAATCGGTGTCTTGTTCGATTTCGTTGCGTTTCTTGCGGCGGCCTTCGATGGTTTCGGTCAGTTTGGTCAGACCTTCCGCGTCAAAGGCGTTTTGCGGGTTGAAAAACTCAAAGCTGGTTTGATCGAGGCCGGTCAGGGAGACGGTTTCGAGTTCGAGGCCGTTTTTAAACAAGTCTTCGCTCACGACTTGCTGCACTTTTTGAACGAAATCAACCCGTTTTTCGTGCAGCTCTTCCATCGCCATTTCGGCAGCAACGGCGCGCAGGGCATCGACAAATTTACCTTCAACGAGGTCTTTCAATTCGTCAGGCGACATGGTTTTCATACCCAGCGTTTGCGCGGCGGTGGCGATGCTCTCGGCGCTGGGTTTGACGCGGACGTAAAATTCCGCCATCACATCCACGCGCATCCGGTCGCGGGTAATCAACGCCTGCTGCGCCGCGCGGCGCACTTCGAGGCGCAATGTATTCATGTTGACGGGGATGATTTCGTGCAGCACGGGCAGCACCATCGCGCCGCCGTTCATGATGACTTTTTCGCCGCCGAAGCCGGTACGGACGAAGGAGACTTCTTTGCTGGCGCGACGATACAGGCGGGTGAGGATGAGGCCGAGCACAAACAGCGCGACGAGTATCACGCCGGCAATAGTGCCAATGGAAATAAGGTTCATGGTTTTCCTTTCTTGAGTGGATTTCGGCAGCCTGGTGCTACCTGAATATAGTTAAACAAAACTGCAATCCCAAATTGAACAACACGAGCACAACTCAACACCAGTTCTTAGATAGCCGGTCAAATAGCAAAAAAGGCTACCTGAAAACCATAAAATTCCATCAAACAACATTCCCGCTATTTTCCCCTAAAACGCTTTTCAGGTAGCCTGCGGGTCTGCAAACAGCAGGCATTTTCAATTGTCCGACATAGCGTTTGTACCTGATTTGCAACAGCACTTGTCTTTTACACGGGAAGTTATATTTAAAAAACAAAAATCTAAATTAGGCATCATTTGGCACAGATTGCCAAAATTAGAGCAGGCATTAAAATGCCAATCGTTCTCAATATAGTTTACTAACCGATATGGCAGTAGGCTCACCCCAACTGCCTATTTTTAATCTTTAAGGGAAACATCCTCATGAAACAACCGCGCACACACCTCAAAGCCCTCATCCTCGCCCTGGCCGCCATCGGCAGCCCAGGCCTGCTTTATGCCGAAGGCACGAATGAAGCCCAGCCTGCCCAAAGACAAGAACAGCAGGCCGACAGCGCCGAGCTCGAAGCCATCGAAGTTACCGCCCGCCGCCGCTATGCCAGCGGCTACCAACCCATTTCCGCCGATGTCATCGGCGGCGGCAACACCCCGCTGCTCGAAGTGCCCCGTAGCGTAAACATCGTTACCCCCGCCGTGCTGGAGGACCGACGCCCCGGCTCGCTGGACGAAGCCCTGCTCACCGTGAGCGGCATCCGCCAAGCCAACACCCTGGCCGGCACGCTCGAGGCCGTAGTGAAACGCGGCTTCGGCGACAACCGCGACAACTCCGTGCTGCGCAACGGCATGCAGATGACCCAAACCCACGTATTCAGCCCCACCGCCGAGCGCGTGGAAGTGCTCAAAGGCCCGGCCTCCACACTCTACGGCGTGCAAGACCCCGGCGGCGTGGTGAATGTGGTAACCAAACAGCCGCAGCTCAAACCGGCCCGCTCCGTGAGCACCAGCTTCGGCAGCCACAGCGCCCGCCAAGTGGGTGTGGACTTCACCGGCCCCATCGGCTCCAGCCAAAGCTGGGCCTACCGCTTCATCGCCGACTACCGCCAAAGCGACTACTGGCGCAATTTCGGCGAAATCAAGCAAACCACCATCGCCCCCTCGGTCAAATGGATTGGTGAGCACACCACCATCACCGCCGCCTACGAATACTTGGACTACACCGTGCCATTCGACCGCGGCACCTTCCTCGATTCCACCCCCGGCGCAAACTACGGCAAACCCCTCGCTATTCCCGCCGAACGCCGACTGGACGAGCCTTTCAGCGAGCAGAGCGGCAAAAACCATATGTTCCAGTTCACGCTCGACCAATATTTGAGCGAACAGTGGAAAATGCGCCTGAACTACGGCTTCACCTACCATACCTACGACGACTGGAAAGCCCGTATTGCCAACACCGCCGCCGGTATCAACACCACCACCGGCACGGTGCGCCGCCGCATCGACGGCACGCAGGATGCCCGCTTGCGTGTGCACAACCTGGCCTTAAGCTTCAAAGGCGACGTGCATACCGGCAGCGTACGGCACAAACTCGGCTTCGGCCTCGAAGCCATGCACAACGACCGCCTGCTGGGCAAAATCTACCAAAGCCCCGCCAACAACTACACCATCAATATGTACAACCCGGTGTATGGCCGCATTAGCCCGCAGCCCGGCGTGAACACCATCGACGGCCAAGGCAACAATACCCAGCAAACCGAAATCCTCAAAACCTTCGCCCTGTATGCCAATGACGATATTCATCTCGGCGAAAAATGGATTGTGTCTGCCGGCCTGCGCGCCGAGTATTTCGACCAATACGCCGGTCGCGCCAACCGCAATTTCGTATTCAAAGCCAATACCGACAACCACGGCTGGAACTTCTCGCCCTCGCTCGGCGTAACCTACCGCCTCACCCCGCAGTGGTCGCTCTATGGCAGCTACGCCACTTCGTTCCGCCCACAGGTTTCCGTGGCCAACGAAATCCCTGGTGATGCCCAGCCTGAAAAAGGTCGAGCCTTTGAAATCGGTGCTAAATTCGCCGGCGATCGTCTCTCTGCCGCAGTAGCCCTATTCCATATCGAGAAAGAAAATGTGCGCTACAGCGTAACCTCTGGCGGCCAAACCGAAACCCGCTTTGCCGGCCGCGCCCGCTCCATGGGCTTTGAAGCCGAAATGGGCGGCCAGATTACCGAACGTCTCGGTGTGAACGCCAACTATGCCTACACCGAAACCAAGGTGCTGGAAGCAGAAGCCGCTGCCCAAGGCCTGCCGCTGAACAATACCCCGCGCAACCAGTTCGGCCTATATCTGACTTATGATTTCGGCAACGCGCTGGGCGGCAACTGGCGCGCCGGCATCGGAGCCAAATACAACGGCGCATGGTATATCGGCAAAAATGCCGCCAGCGGCGACCGTCTGTGGAAAATCCCTGCAGCCACCGTAGCTGATGCCTTTGTCTCCTACGACACCAAAATCGGGGATAACAAGCTCAACGTGCGGCTCAACGGCAAAAACCTGACCAACCGCCTGTATTACACCTCCACCGTAGGCTCTTCGGCGCAATACCCGATGATCGCCATCGGCAATCCGCGCGAAATCAGCGTTTCTGCTAAGTTTGAGTTTTAAGCATTTGGCCACAGCATAACGCCCCATAGAGGCTACCTGAAAAATGCAATCCCGTTTTTCAGGTAGCCTTCCGCGCTGTTTGGCCTGCCTGTTTTAAACACCCTTTTTGCTGCCGTTTTATTTTTCAGGTAGCCTTTCAATCCCAAATGGCTAGGCAAACCAAATTGGCTTTCGATACAAGGCGGTGAGCCGCAGACAGTACAGAAGTACGGCAAGGCGAACCAACGCGGCAGCGAAAGTTAAATTGGTTTGCCATACCTGAAAAATAAAGTTATCCAACCAAGCACCACATATGAAACAAGAACAATGGAAAATCGAGCTCCTGGACAGCCCGCTGTGGCTGGTGCAGAGCTTTTTCGGCGTATTGCTGTTTTGCCTGATCGCCGCCTTCCTACTGCGCCGCACTACTTTCGGCCAACGTTTCGAGCGCATCCTGCGCCCCTGTTTAGCAAGCAGCAACCGTATCCGAGTGTGCCTGCTCTTGGCTGCGCTGCTCTTGATGGTGCTGCTCGAAGTGCGCATCAGCGTGCTCAATTCATTTTTCTACAAAGGCCTCTATGATTCCCTGCAAGACCGCGCCGCAGCCGCCTTCTGGTTTTTCGCCGGCATCAACAGCGCCTTAATGGTGTTCAAAATCATCCATGCCCTGGCCGACGAGCTGCTCGAACAAGTCTTTATGATCCGCTGGCTGGAAAAACTCAACGCCGCGCTCACCCAAAGCTGGCTCGCTCATAAAAACTACTACCGCCTGCACATGCGCCGCCACGCGCCCGACAACATCGACCAACGTATCCAGCAAGACGCGCAAGATTTCATCGCCTCCACCGCCGAGCTCGTGCGCGGCCTGATCAGCGCCATCGTTTCTACCATCGAATTCACCGTCATCCTCTGGAATCTCTCCGGCGTGCTCAGCGTATTGGGGCTGGAAATCCCGCGCGGCATGGTGATGTTTATCTACCTCTTCATCCTCTTTGCCACCGCCACTTCCGTGTGGATCGGCCTCCCCTTGGTGAAGCTCAACTTCCAAAACGAACACTTCAACGGCAACTACCGCTACGCCCTCGTGCGCGTGCGCGACCACGCCGAGAGCATCGCTTTCTACAACGGCGAAGCCGCCGAAGGGCGCAACCTGCGCCGCCACTTTGCCCACATCATCCGCAACCGCTGGCAGATTGTGTTCCGCAGCCTCGGCCTCAACGGCTTCAACACCGGCATCACCCAAATTTCCAACCTGCTGCCCCTCATGCTGCAAGCCCCGCGCTTTTTCGCCGGCCAAGTGAAAATCGGCGATATGCACCAAACCGTGCAAGCCTTCAACCGCCTGCAACGCGCCCTATCCTTCTTCCGCAACTCCTACAAAGACTTCACCGCTTATCAAGCCCGGCTCGAACGTCTCGACGGCTTCTTCCAAAGCATGCAAAACCACCTGCCCTACCGCCAGCCGCAGCACGAAGCCGAAAACTGCATCCTGCAGGCCGACAAGCTCACTCTGCACCGCAACAACGGCAACATCCTGCTCTCCGACGTTTCCTTCCGCGCCCAAAGCGGCGATTCCCTACTCATCCGCGGCCCCTCCGGCTGCGGCAAAACCTCATTGCTGCGCGCCCTGGCCGGCCTCTGGCCCTTCGGCAGCAGCGGCCACATCATCAGCCCCGCCCGTGAACACATCCTCTTCGTGCCCCAGCGCCCCTACACCCCGCAAGGCAGCCTGCGCCGCGCCATCTGCTACCCCAACATCCGCCCCGACGAACACCAGCTTACCGCCGCCCTCGAAGCCTGCCGCCTGGGCTACCTGAAAGAACTGCTCGACACCGAAGACGACTGGCAGCACAAACTTTCCCCCGGCGAGCTGCAGCGCATCGCCTTCGTGCGCATCCTCATCACCCGCCCCCGCCTCGTGCTGCTCGATGAGGCCACCGCCGCGCTCGATGAAGAAACCGAAGCCGCCCTCTACCGCCTGATCCGCCAAGAGCTGCCCGACAGCATCATCGTGAGCATCGGCCACCGCAGCACACTCAACGCCTTCCACAACCAAATCATCTGCGTGGGCGAAACCCTGATCGACTGCGGCACAAGCAAGATTTGAAATACCGGATTGTTAAAGAACAATTTGCCCTAAAGCAAACAATTTTCTTAAATTTGAAACGATTATGGCGGTTTAAAAATAGATACGCTATGATGGAGATGCAGCATTCCTTTTCACAAATTTACTTAAAAGGAGCACGCTATGCACCCCGTCAAACGTCTGTTTAACGGCCTAACCACCCTACTGCTGGCAGGATTATTCTGCATTCAAACCACCAGTGCGCAAAACCTGCCGGGCATCGTCGATATGCGTGATGCCGGTTTGCAAACCGGCAGCCCGGAAGAAGTGGCCGCTGCCGAAAGCAGCTTGCTGGGCAGGCATATGTTTTCCCTGCAATGGATAAGCTGGGAGCGTTTCGGCACCGCCACCATCCGCCGGGGCAGCAACGGCTTGGAAATCAATGCCTACCAATCCTTAAACGGCGATTTCGTGAAACTCGACGGCCTAATCGAAGTCATCGACCAGCGCCATTTCTACTTTACCGGCAACGTAAGCACCCGCGTATATCACATCAACAACGGCCAGCCCTGCGAACGCAGCGGCACTTTCCTGTTTCAAGCCAAAGACTCCCGCCAATATTGGCGCATGCAGCCGATACAAAACCCCTGCGACAACGCAGCCGACTACATCGATATTTTCTTCAAACGCTGATGTCGGTTTTCAGGTAGCCCGAGTAACCAATTGGGGCTACCTGAAAGCTTCGTCTTTTTCCCAACCAGCTCTTCAGCCGGCTCCTTCCCGATCTTCACCCACATACTCCAGCAGCGGCAGCCCGGTAGCTCGGCTGATTTGTTTGGCTGTTTTCTCTGCCGTTTGCCGGTTGTCGCGCATCAGCGAATCCGCCTCCAGCAGCCGCACGTTTTTGCCGCCCGCCTTGCCTGCCAACCAGATTTCGCTCAAACCTACGCTCACACCATTGCGCCGCACACGGCTGTAAATACCGCAAAACTCCGATAGCGCATAGCGTTTTTCAGGTAGCCACTTAAAACTGTGCAGGCGGTACACAATCAATTCGTCTCCCAGCACGCTGTAGCGTACCTTGCGCAAGGTATGCCAACGGTGCGCCAACCGCCCGGCGATGGACAGCAAAGCCACCAGCCAAAATAGTCGCCAGCTAACCCCACCACTGTCCCACACGATCAGCAGCGCCAACAACAAAAACGGAATGCGCGAGAACAAAGTGCCGACCGAATACACGGCAAATTCCGCCCCGTCCGCAAGCTTCGGCGCGGCACGTTCCGGCAGCTTCGGCTGCGGCTCATGTTCCACCTGCCTGGCCACTGCCAGTGCGGCTTTGATTTCAGAGGGCTGCCGCCGAGCCGTTTGTGTTTGCGGCGTTTTCCGGCCGCGCTGTGCACGAAACACCCCGCGCACTTCCGATACCGCCACTGCCAACAGCCCGAGCGCCAGCAGCCCCGCGCCGAAATACAGCGGCTTGGGCAGGCTGCCACTTTGCCAATCCGCCGCCAAACGCAGCAGCCAGACCGCCAGCCAAGTCCACAACCCGGCCGCCGCCAAATTCACCACCTGCCGCCACACAGGTAGCGTTTTCACCTGCAATGGCTGCAACTGTGCCGGATTGGCCGCCGTTTCCTCCGCCGCACGGATGACTGTGTTGATTACCGGCCGTTTGACCAAACCCGTTGCCTTAGCGATATGGTTCTGAATCCTGTCTAATTCGTTCAGCGAGCCCTTATGCGGCAGGAGATTTTCCTCCAGCACCAAATCGTTCCGCCCATCCGCCGATTCCAGCCACAAGCGCCCGTAGTAGCCGCGGTAATCATTCTGCACTTTCTCCGCCGCCACTGCCGCAAACATCGAGAGCGGGTATTCCCGCTGCACCTGCCAGCCCCAACGCCAGCGCCCGTGCAGCAGCACGCCGCGTTCCGTGTCCAGCCGCAGAAAGTCCCGCGCCGTGAACATGCGCCAATACAGGAAACCAACCAGCGCCGCCCCGCCGAAAAACAGCAGCACCATTGCCAAACGAAGCGCCGTGCCCACCCCGTCGCCGGAAATGTCCGACACCGTATCCAGCCCGATGATAAGCGGCAGCAATACCCCTGCGCAGACCACGCCGATTTCCAGCGTCAAATCCTTAGATGTAGCCGGATACAGCATCACGGTTTTGCGTTTGTCTTGATTCATCATCATGTGTCTTTCATTTTTCAGGTAGCCTCAAAACTGCCCGGCAAACTTATACCACCAAGGCCAGCAGGCAAAACACTGTCCAGGCCGCCCACACCAGCAGCGCCCACATGCGGATTTGCTCCGTATCCCAATCCCCCGCCTGCCAGCCGATGAGCCAGCCTGTCTTCCAGACTTCGATTTTTCCGCCACATCCCACGAGATAATCCACTTAAAAAACAGGCTGAACACAATATAAAGCGGAAAGATTGACAATTTCCCCATCCAATCCATATCAATTACCTCCATCAGGATGTCCGCATCCAGTCCCTCGTTTTCAGGCGGCAAGCGTAGCGTGGGCAGGACAGCTGCAGGGCAGGCATTGATGCCCGCGCGGGGTTTTAACTTCGTTGAAGCTGCGCTTTCAGGTAGCCTGAGAGGGGGGATGGGCTGCCTGATAAAGTGTCGGGTTTGCAACCCGGCCTTCCCGCCGGATTCATGCCTGCGCAGGAATAGCGGAGCGGGCATTTTTTTTGAATTGGTTATACCGTCCGCCGCCATCTCCGGCGGAACTCACGCCACGAAATCCAAACCTATGTCCAGCGAGCGGCTGCTGTGGGTGAGGTAGCCGAGGGCGATGCCGTCCACGCCGGTTTGCGCCACGCGCTTCAGGCGCTCGAAGCCGATGCCGCCCGATGCTTCGCAATAAACGGTGTGGGGGTGGGCGGTTTGCGCGTGGCAGCGGTTTGCGGCTTCTTTCAGGGTTTCGTCGTCCATGTTGTCCAGCAAAATCCGTTCCGCGCCCGCCGCGATGGCTTCGTCTAGTTGTGCCAGCGTGTCCACTTCGATTTCCACGCAGATCAGCGCCCCGGTGGCCCGCTTTGCCTGCCGCACGGCTTGGGCGATGCTGCCGCAATAGGCGAGGTGGTTGTCTTTGATGAGCACGGCGTCGTCCAAGCCCATACGGTGGTTTGTGCCGCCGCCCGCCCTGACGGCGTATTTTTGCAGGACGCGCAGCAGGGGGATGGTTTTGCGGCTGCACACGATGTCTGTGCCGTATTCGGCGACTTCGGCAACGGCAAGCGCGGTGGCGGTGGCGATGCCGCTCAGGTGGGTGAGGTAGTTGAGTGCGGTGCGTTCGGCGGCGAGCAGGGCGCGGGCATTGCCTTCGACGGCGGCCAGCGTCTGGCCTGCGCGGACGGCTTGCCCGTCTTGGATTTCGGCTTGGAAGCGGACGGACGGGTCCATTACCTGAAAGGCGAGGCGCGCCAAGTCCATGCCGGCGATGACGCCGTTTTCGCGGCTGACGAGGAAGAGTTTGGCGGTTTTATCGGGGGCGATAACGGCGGCGGACGTAATGTCGCCGCGCCTGCCCAAGTCTTCGCTCAGGGCTTGCTCCACCATGGGGCGCAGCAGGGTGTCGGGCAGGGGGAAGAGGGTGTTTTTTAGCGGCATGGGGTTTCCTTTGTTGAAAGAAGGGGGCGGCAGTTCCGAGTCCGTCTGAAAGCGGGCTAACGGCTGCCCAGCGGCAGGCCTATGTCCGAAATCAGCCTGTCGGGCAGGACGTCGTCGCGGAAGCGGTACAGCTGCGCGGGGCGGCCTTTGCCGCCCGATACGCTGGTATCCGACGGCTCGATGAGGTTTTGCTGCTGAATCTGGCGGCGGAAGTTTTGCTTGTGCAGCAATCTGCCGCTGATGGCTTCGACGCTGCTTTGCAGTTGCAACAGCGTGAATTCGGGTGGCATCAGTTCGAAAATCACCGGGCGGTATTTGATTTTGGCGCGCAGGCGGGACAGGGCGGTTGCCAGCACGCGGCGGTGGTCGTGGCGCATGGGCTGCCCCGTGGGCGCGAAGTCGAAGTTTGCCTGCGGCTCGGCGGCTTCCGCTATCAAGCCGCTTTCATACAGCATTTCATAGCGTTGCAAAACGTATTCTTCCGACCAGTTTTCCGGTACGACCCCCCAGCACAAATGAATGCGCTTGAGCCGCTTTTGGCGCAATTCCTCCGTGTCCGCCGAGTTGGCCCAAATGCGCAGGCGGCCGACAAGAGCATCGCGCTGCCCGCCGTCGGTGCGCAAATCTTCCCACGGGAAATAGCCGTAGCAGTCCTGCCATTTCGCATCCGGGTGCAGGATGCTGTCGGCGGCCTCGCGCACCAGCCCCAAATAGCTGACGTATAAGACCGGCAGGCCTTGCCCGTTTTGACGGCGCGTATCCACAAAGGTGTAAAGCTGTTCCACATAGCCCATGGGCTGCGAAGTCTGTTTGGCGACCCACAGTTTCACGCCCGCCTGCAGGGAGTTGCGCAGGGGGGAGAGCGGGCCGTTGGGCAGGAGTTCGCCCCGGGCGACGGTCAATACCCGCAGGCCGCCGTTTGTTACGGCAATCAATACGGGAACCAGTTCGACGATGCTCTGCGGCGGGGCTTCGGCTTCGGGGTAGGCGTCCATGCTTGGCTTTCGGCAGGGGGTGGAAGGCTTTATTGTATAGTGGATTAAAAAAAAAAGGAGGCAAGGCGGCGAGCCGCAAGGCGTACAGGTAGTACGTCAAGGTGAGCCAACGCCGTATCATTGCGATTTTAATCCACTATAAATCAAAGCGGTTCGTCAAAGCGGTGCGGACCGCAGGTTTGCGCTTCGTCCGGGCACGCTTTCAGACGGCCTTGCACATTATACTCAAAATGAGCATAATCCGGGAAAGTTTGAAAATACACGGCAAACCCTCATGCCGCCTGAAAACCCAGCCATAAGGAAACATCATGCAAACCGCCGCCCGCCGCTCGTTCGACTATGATATGCCCCTCATTCAGACGCCGACTTCAGCCTGCCAAATCCGTCAGGCGTGGGCGAAGGTTGCCGACACGCCCGACCGCGAAACGGCAGGCCGTCTGAAAGACGAAATCAAGGCCTTGCTGAAGGAGAAAAACGCGGTCTTGGTGGCGCATTATTATGTTGATCCGCTGATTCAGGATTTGGCTTTGGAAACGGGCGGGTGCGTGGGCGATTCGCTGGAGATGGCGCGCTTCGGCGCGGAACATGAAGCCGGCACGCTGGTGGTGGCGGGCGTGCGCTTCATGGGCGAGAGCGCGAAAATCCTCTGCCCTGAAAAAACGGTGCTGATGCCTGATTTGGAGGCGGAATGTTCTTTGGATTTGGGCTGCCCGGAAGAGGCGTTTTCAGCGTTTTGCGACCGATACCCCGACCGCACGGTGGTGGTGTACGCCAACACCTCCGCCGCCGTAAAGGCGCGTGCCGACTGGGTGGTTACGTCTTCGGTGGCGTTGGAAATCGTGTCGTATTTGAAATCGCGCGGCGAGAAACTGATTTGGGGACCCGACCGCCACCTCGGCGACTACATCCGCCGCGAAACGGGCGCGGATATGCTGCTGTGGCAGGGTTCGTGCATCGTCCACAACGAATTCAAAGGACAGGAGCTGGCGGCCTTGAAGACGAAGCACCCCGACGCGGTGGTGCTGGTTCATCCCGAATCGCCGCAAAGCGTCATCGAACTGGGCGATGTGGTCGGCTCGACCAGCAAACTGCTCAAAGCCGCCGTATCGCGCCCTGAAAAAAAATTCATCGTGGCGACCGATTTGGGCATCCTGCACGAAATGCAAAAGCAGGCACCCGACAAAGAATTTATCGCCGCCCCGACGGCGGGCAACGGCGGAAGCTGCAAAAGCTGCGCGTTCTGCCCGTGGATGGCGATGAATTCGCTGGGCGGCATCAAATACGCCCTGACAAGCGGACGCAACGAAATCCTGTTGGACAGAACGCTGGGCGAAGCCGCCAAACTGCCTTTGCAGCGTATGCTCGACTTCGCGGCAGGGCTGAAGAAAAAAGATGTGTTCAACGGCATGGGCCCCGCCTGATTTGCCGTCCGTATTGCCGTTTCAGACGATCTCTCAAACAAGGACAACACCATGCAAACGGATTGCGACGTATTGATTGCCGGAAACGGGCTGGCGGCACTGACGCTCGCCCTGTCGCTGCCTGAATCGTTCCGCATCGTCATTTTGTGCAAAAACCGGCTGGACGACACTGCCAGCCGTCATGCGCAAGGCGGGATTGCGGCGGCGTGGTCGGGAGAGGACGACATCGGAAAACACGTTGCCGATACCTTGGAAGCGGGCGCGGGTTTGTGCGACGAAGCCGCCGTCCGCACCATCCTGTCGCAGGGCAAACCGGCAATCGAATGGCTGCTGGCGCAGGGCGTGGCGTTCGACCAAAATCATAACGACCTGCACCTGACGCGCGAAGGCGGGCATACCTGCCGCCGAATCGCCCACGTTGCCGACTACACGGGCGAAGCCGTCATGCAGAGCCTGATTGCCCAAATACGCCGCCGCCCGAACATCCACGTTTGCGAGCGGCAGATGGCGTTGGACATTCAAACCGAATCAGGCGCGGCGTGCGGACTGACCGTCCTCGACTGCCGAACGCAAGAAACCTACCGCATCCGAGCCCGCCATACCGTACTCGCGGGCGGCGGCTTGGGACAGATTTACGCCACCACCACCACGCCGCCCGAATGCACGGGCGACGCCATCGCCATGGCAATACGCGCAGGTTGCGCAGTCGAAAACCTCGAATTTATCCAATTCCACCCCACAGGCTTGGCAAGGTCGTCTGAAAACGGCCGCACCTTCCTGATTTCCGAAGCCGTGCGCGGCGAAGGCGGCATCCTGACCAACCAATCGGGTGAACGGTTTATGCCGTATTACGACCGCCGCGCCGAACTTGCGCCGCGCGACATCGTTGCCCGCGCCATCGCCGCCGAAATCGCCAAACAAACGCAAGACTTCGTCTCGCTCGACATCAGCCGCCAACCCGCAGCGTTCGTTCGTCAGCATTTTCCGTCTATCCATCGGCACTGCCTGTCCCAATGCGGCTTGGACATCACGCGCCAAGCCATCCCCGTCCGCCCCGTCCAGCACTACACCTGCGGCGGCATCCGAACCGACCCCAGCGGTAGAACCTCCCTGCCGCAGCTCTACGCCTTGGGCGAAACCGCCTGCACCGGGCTGCACGGAGCCAACCGCCTCGCCAGCAACTCCCTGCTCGAATGCGTTGTTACCGCCAGGCTTGCCGCCCAAACCATCGCGGACGGACAAGCACTCCAAACCGTACCGTCCCAAAGGCCGTCTGAAAATCCCTCCGCCGAAGCAGGCATCTTTTCAGACGGCCTCCAAAGCGCATTCAGCCGCCCCGCCCTGCAAGCGTTCAACCAACGCCATTTGGGCATCCTCCGCAACGATACCGGCCTGCGCCGCGCCATCGCCCAACTACGGCTTTGGAAGCAAAACCAAGCCGAACCGCACACCGCGTCCGAATACGAAGACCGCAACCTGCTCGAATGCAGCCTCGCCATCGCCCAAGCAGCATACGCCAGGCGGCAGAACGTCGGCGCGCATTTCAACACCGATTTGACGGTGTGCCCCGATTGTCGGACGACAGGCTGACGGCGGAATGGTTTTGATACGGCATCCTCCTGCCCGACCGGATGCAAATTATCCAACCTGCCCGCCTTATCCAAATATAGTGGATCAAAATTGCAATGATACAGCGTTGGTCCGCCTTAACCTACTCCTGTACGCCTTGCGGCTCGCAGCCTTATCTCATTTTTATTTTAATCTACTATATTTTCAGGTAGCCTCAATCCACCAAGCTCCCGCTCGGGTTGGCAATCGCCTTAAACGTGTTCCCCTCCAGCGACACCAAAAGCACCGCCTCGCCCTGTTTCAGCACGCCTTCGCCGTCGGGTTCAGCCATCACATAATGCTGCTGGCCGTAGCCGTCTTTCACCCGCACCTGCGCCGGGCTGCCCGGCCGCGCCGCGCCCAGCACCACCGTGCCCACGCGCCCGATCAGGCTGTCTTGCGAAACGGCAGTGGTTTCGTCTTTGGGCATGATTTTGTAGAGCCCGCCCGCTGTGAGGCGCACCAGGGGCAGCGTGAGAAACAGCGCCGCAGCAGCCGCCAGCCAAGCGTTCAGGTAGCCGCCAAACAGCCCGGCACACACGGCTTGCAGCACATAGCCCGCAAGCCCGAACACGGCGAGGAACACCACCAGCAACATCATCAGCGGCACGCGCCCCACATACAGCCAATCCAAAAAGCGCACCAATGCGCCCGCCCCTTCGATGCCGCCGTGCAAATCGCCATCCAAATCCGCTTCCACCAGGCTGTCGGGCAACAGGTTATCGAGCCAGTCGGTGAAGCCGCCGGCCAAGAGCGAGAGCAACTCGAGCAGGCCGAGCATCAGCATCAGGGCGATGGCGATGCCGAAAATTTCTGTTTCTGGGGCATTGATCAAATTCCACATGGCGGGGTCTTTCACGGGTTGTCGGTTAATCGGATTTCGTTTTCAGGTAGCCTGAAAGGGAGAGGGGCTACCTGAAAATCGCATTACTTTCTTTAACAAGCTTCTTAGGAAACCGGGAATACATCATATTTGATTGATTACACATGGTTTGGGTTTTAGGTAATTTGCCGAATTTCAGGTAGCCTTCGCCGCTTGTATTTTATTCACCTTTGCGCCTCATGCCGGCGCGGGGCACTTCCT
>NZ_KV795536.1:27375-66230 GCF_001809035.1 Eikenella sp. HMSC061C02 | reverse complement strand
TTTGCGCCTCATGCCGGCGCGGGGCACTTCCTTTCTTTGCCTCGCCAAAGAAAGGAAGCAAAGAAAGGCGACTGCGGGCACAGGTTTGGCTCCGCCAAACTTCCCTCTCTCCGCACGGTTTTTCGGGCGGGCTCGCAACTTGCGGCTACGCCGCTTCGAACATGCAAGCCCTTGTTCCCCGAAAAACCACGCTCCGTTCGACTGTGCCAGCAGGGACGGCGCAGCCCAACTGTTTTAGCCAAAACTTCCATTATCGGTTTTCTCAAGAATTCATCTGTAGAAAATCATCCTATCTCTTGCAATGGCACGCGCTGCCGCCCCTGTTCGTCAAAATTCCCTTCGGCCAGCCAGCGCTGCATCCGCTGTTTCACCTGCGGCCAGTCCACATCCAACATGGCAAACCAGGCGGTATCGCGGTTGCGGCCTTTATACACCACTGCCTGCCGGAAAATGCCTTCGAAACGGAAGCCCAATCGCTCGGCGGCGCGGCGTGAGGCCTGGTTCAGCGCATCGCACTTCCATTCGTAGCGACGGTAGCGCAGGGTTTCAAACACATACTGCATCAGCAAAAATTGCGCTTCGGTGGCAATGCGGCTGCGCTTGAGCCGTTCGGAATAAATCACCCAGCCCACCTCGATTACGCGGTTGGCGGTATCCGCGCGTTGCAGCGCCATGGTGCCGACCGCCTGGCCGTCGGCCTGATCGACGATGGCGAAGTAATATGGGTCGGCCGACTGCTTCAGCCGTTGCAGCAACGCATCCAGTTCGGCAACGCTCGCCACGGGGTTAAGCGAAAGATAGGTCCAATTTTGCGGCGGCGAAGCCGGGCCGTACACGGCATACAGATCCATGCCGTGCCGCTCGGCAGAAAGCTTTTCCAAACGGCAGTAGCGGCCGCAAAGCAGCGTGGCTACAGGTCGCTCGCCGGGCGTGTAACCGGGCAAGCTTTCGCCGATGGGTTGGTTGAATTCGTTGATGTGCATGGGTTTTGCCTTGGTTATTGGTGGGTAGTGGACTACCTAAAAAGTTTGCTGGCTTTCAGGTAGCCTTATCAAAGCGTGGAAAGGCTACCTGAAATGTATGCTTATTCCTTGCTGTTGGCTTTCAACGCGGCCAGCCTTTCGGCAATGCGGTTGTTGCGGCTCAAATCTTCCAGTTCTTTCAGTTTGGCCAACTGCGCCGCATCGGTGCTGCTGTGGATGGCGTTTTGCCTGCCCATCACGCGGTCGAAGGCGTTGCCGCTTTTTTCAGCATCACGGGCGATGCGGTTTATGTCGCTGCTGCCTGCAGCTTTGCCTGCATCCGCGCCTTGCTGTGCGGCGCGCCACTCTTGCAACTGCTGCATCTCGCGTTTTTTCGCCTGCAGGGCGGCGATGAAGCCTTCCAGTTCTTTTTCCTGCGCGGCGCAGTCGGCGATGGTGTTTTCCAACACGGGCAGGCGCGCTTCGATATCCATCTGCTCGGCGATGCCCGCTTCGGCCAAATCGTCGCGCCCGGCTGCTACAGCGGCTTGCAGGTTGGCATCGATGGCCTCGTGGCGGTTGCTCTCATCGGCCATTTTCTTGGAAGCAAGATGCTTCTGCGCCAGCACTTTGCCCAGCTCAGCACGCACTTCATCTACCGCGCGTTCGATTTCACGGATGCTCTCGTTCATCACTGCCTCGGGCGCAAGGTTTTCCGCTGCATCAATCAGGGCATGAAAACCGCCGCTTACCAGACGACCCACTCTGCGGGATAGGGTTTCGCTCATTTTTGATTTCCTTTCCATAAAATGTGTTTGATTCAAATTGGTACGGGGCAGATATCAAACTTCGCCCGCCTGCTGCACAATCTTCGCCAGTTTCAAAGTATTTTCAAGCTGTTGCAATACAGTATCATCGTAGGCCGCGCCTTTGCCGGTAACGGCCAGCTGCAGGATGCTGTCGGTAAGGCGCACGATGCGACGCATCAGTTCGCACTCGTATCGTTTCAAGTCGGCTGCCTGCGCGTTTTCCGGCAGATCAGCGGCCAGCGTGGCGGCGAAATCGGGCAGCTGCTCAAACAGCCGCGCCACAATGTGCGAATGGATGCCCCATTCCTTCTCGGCGTGCAGTACATCGCGTCGGGCTACCTGAAAAAACTGCTCCTGCGCAACCAGTGCGGTGCCGTAATCATGGGTTTGGCTGTGCGCAAGCCGCGCCTGCGTCAGCAGCTCACGGATTTTTTCAGACGGCGTATTCGCGCCTTCTATTTTTAATTCAGCAATAAAATCCGCATCTTCCTGCGATATTCGCACGCTAATCGGAATTCGGTTGGCAGCAGCCATATGCAATCACCTCTCTTTTGTATTCATTTGTATTCAAATATAGCTAAAATGATTTCTCTACGCAATATTTTTCATACAATCTCTCAATAACAATAAATCAACATAATGATAATAAATATAAAAATATTACGAATACATTTGTATACATACCACATAGAAGTCCAACCGCCAGCCGTTAGCCGTATTCCCGGCCTTTGGTATAAAATAGCCGCTTGAACACGGAGGCAACTATGGCAGGCAAAAATTCACACGACGAACACCACATGCGGCTCGACAAATGGCTGTGGGCGGCACGTTTCTTCAAAACGCGCGGCATGGCGCAGAAACACATCGAGCTCGGGCGTGTGCTGGTGAACGGTGCGAAAGTGAAAAACAGCAAAAACATCGAGCCGGGCGACACCATCGACCTCACGCTCAACTCCCTGCCCTACAAAATCACCGTGCTCGCGCTCAACCACCAGCGCCGCCCCGCCCCCGAAGCACGCGCCCTCTACGCCGAAGACAGCGCCACCGCCGCCAAACGCGAAGAGCAAAAAGCGCTCGACCAGGCCAGCCGCATCAGCGCCGCCTACCCCGACGGCCGCCCCACCAAACGCGACCGCCGGGAGCTGGACAAACTCAAACGCGGCTGGCAGGAATAGCATCAAAGGCTACCTGAAAATCCGTCTATACCTTTTCAGGTAGCCTCCGCCGGCTCTCTTCCACCAAACGCAAAGGAAAGCATTATGTCCACAGAAAAAGCCCTCTCCGGCAGCGTTAAAGCCCTCGGCGCCCTGCTCGCCATCGGCCTCGTGGCCGCCGCCTTCGTGTTGGGCGGCCAGTTTAAAAATTTCCGCCAGCCCGGCACAATCACCGTAAAAGGCCTGGCCGAACAAAACTTCCAATCCGAGCGCGCCCGCTGGAACACCGCCGTGAGCGTACACGGCGCCAGCTATCAGGAAGTGCTCGACCGTCTGAACCAGCAACGCCCCAAACTCGAACAATTCCTGCGCAGCCAAGGCTTTGATGCAGCCGAGATCCAAACCGCCGCCCCCGAAATCAGCCCCGCCTTCTTGGTGGAACACGATGCCCACGGCAACGAAATCCGCACCCCCAACGGCTACGACGGCAAGCAGCAGCTCACCGTGGCCAGCAGCAAACTCGACCGCATCCAAAGCGCCCACCAAAATATCCTCGCCCTGCGCGCCGGCAACGACGCTATCGATTTCGAAGCCCCGCAATACCTGCTCGGCAACCTCGAAACCATCAAACACAGCCTGATTAAACAGGCCACCGAAGATGCCCGCCGCCGCGCCGACGAATTCGCCTCCACCGGCGGCGGCAAAGTCGGCGCCATGCGCTCCGCCTCGCAAGGCTCGTTCAACATCTACGCCGACAGCGGCAGCAGCGGCGACGACGAATACGGCGGCAGCTACGACAAAACCACCGTCGGCAAACAAGTGCGCCTAGTCGTAACCATCGAATACGCCATCGAATAAACCCAGCCATACCACCAAAGGCTACCTGAAAAACCAGCGAAGTAAATTTTAACCAAGCCAAAATCTCCGCATGCTTTTCAGGTAGCCTGTTATATAATCCGCCCAACCACACCAACCCAAGGAATTCCAATATGAAACTCGGCAACCAGCGCAGCAGCAGCAACATCGAAGACCGTCGCAGCCTTGGCGGCGGCAGAGGTGGTGGGGGCGGCGGCGGCAAAATGGGCCTCGCCGGCCTGATTATCGTGCTCATCGGCGCCTATTACGGCGTGGATTTGAGCGGCCTCGCCGGCGGCGGCATGCAGATGCCGCAGATGCAACAACAGCAACAGCGTACCATCAGCCCCGAAGAAGAGCAGCTGGCACAGTTCTCCTCGCAAATTCTCGCTACCACCGAAGACGCCTGGGGCGAATATTTCCGCAGCCAAGGCCGGCAATATGTGCAGCCGAAAATGGTGCTGTATCGCGGCAGCACCCCCACCGCCTGCGGTACCGGCCAATCTGCAATGGGCCCGTTCTACTGCCCAGCCGACCAAAAGGTTTACCTCGACCTCTCGTTCTACGACGATATGAAAAACCAGCTCGGCGCGGCGGGTGATGCGGCTTTTGCCTATGTGATTGCCCATGAAGTCGGCCACCACGTGCAAAACCTCGACGGCACCATGGAGCGCGTAAACCGTGCCCGCGCCCGCATGAACGAACGCGATGCCAACCGCCTCTCCGTGATGGTGGAGCTGCAGGCCGACTGCCTGGCCGGTGTATGGGCCAACCGCGCGCAAGCACGCCAGCTGTTTGAGCAGGGCGACTTGGAAGAAGCCTTCAACGCCGCCGAAGCCGTGGGCGACGACCGCCTGCAACAACGCAGCCGCGGCTACGCCGTGCCCGACAGCTTCACCCACGGCACCTCCGCCCAACGCCTGCAATGGTTCCGCCGCGGCCTGCAAAGCGGCGATCCGGCGCAATGCGATACTTTCTCCTCCCTGTAAGCGCCAGCTCAATACCAAAAGGCTACCTGAAACGGTGTATTCCGATTTTCAGGTAGCTTTTTTCATCAGGGCGACGCGGTGAATACCGAAGCATCTGTCGCTGCTTCTATCGAGTGCTTACACCCTGCCAAGCCTTCACCGCACCATTCATCAGAGCAATCCGCCCCGCTTAACGCAATTTGCTATTTAATTCCAAACCTGCGCCCCAATCCGGCAAACAGGCTACCTGAAAACCCGTCTGCGGGGCGTAAGCGCCTTGATGGCGGGTTTGCTTTTCGCAGAAACCGTTTTTCAGGTAGCTTGATTGGATGCAATTTTTGACACAAAAGGCTTGTCAAATGCTTTGCTTCAAGAGTATCTTTGACGCCTTAGCACAAATCACAAGGAAATATCATGGCAAAAGCAGTTCCTGCCGTTTTCGGCAGCGTTTTCCACCGCGAGATGCCGGTGTTGGTTTTTTCCGATGGCGCATGGCAGCCGGTGCGCTGGCAGCCTTCCGATTCGCTCTCCCTGCCGCCGGGCGCGCACAGCCTGCATTACGGCAGCGAGTGTTTTGAAGGACTGAAGGCCTTCCGCCAACAAAACGGCCGCATCGTGATCTTCCGCCCGGAAGCCAACATCGCCCGTATGCAGCAGAGCGCGAAACTGTTGGAACTGCCCGTGCCGGATGCGCAGACTTTCCTCTCTGCCATGCTGGAATTGGTGGCACGCGCGGCCGACGAAGTGCCGGATGCGCCCGCCGCCATGTATCTGCGCCCCACCCTTATCGGTACCGATCCGGTAATCGGCAAAGCCGGCGTGGGTTCGTCTTCGGCCATGCTGTATATTTTGGCTTCGCCGGTGGGCGACTACTTCAAAGTGGGCTCGCCGATGAAGCTGTTGGTGGAAACCGAACACATCCGTTGTGCGCCGCACATGGGCCGGGTGAAATGCGGCGGCAACTACGCCTCTGCCCTACAAACCGTGGTACGCGCCCGCGAGCAATACGGCGCCAACCAGGTACTGTTCTGCCCGAACGGCGACGTGCAGGAAACTGGCGCCTCCAACTTCGCGCTGATTAACGGCAACGAAATCATCACCAAGCCGCTCACCGAAGAATTCCTGCACGGCGTAACCCGCGATTCCGTATTGCGCGTGGCCGCCGATTTGGGCTATAAAGTGAGCGAGCGCAATTTCACCGTGGCCGAATTGCAGGCTGCAGCAGAAAATGGCGCGGAAGCCATCCTCACCGGCACGGCAGCCGTGGTGTCGCCGGTGACTTCTTTGGTGATCAACGGCCAGGAAATCGTGCTGCAAAGCCAAGAGCGCGGCACAGCCATCCGCAAGGCGATTACCGACATCCAATACGGCTTGGCCGAAGACCGCTACGGCTGGCTGGTGCCAGTGCCCGAGCGCTGATCGGCTGTTTGCTTCACCCGCTGCCGCATAGTTAAGCGGAGCAAAAACATGTTTTCAGGTAGCCTTAATCCTTTTTATGGTTCAAAGAGTTTGAGGCTACCTGAAAAATTTTCAGATTAGCCGCGGCCGGGATAATGAGTTCTTCATACCAGGCGGCAAGCCGCAGGCAGTACGGATAAGTACGGCAAGGCAAGCCGACGCAGTAGGAAGGAATCAGTATTTCAGCCACCAAGCCATTACCCCCGCATTGCGCCGGTAATGGCTTCGGCTATCGGGGCGGACGTTTCAGGTAGCCTGCCGCCCCTGTTAAGCCGCAGCCGCTTTGCCGGCTGCTTCCCACCAACCGTCCTTTGTTTTTCCCGCAGTTTCGCGGCGTTTGCGCCAGATGGCCGGCAAACGCGCAGGCTGCCAGTTTCCAACCCCCTTCTCTTGCGAGGTTCCAACTATGGAAAAAATATTGTCCGACCTGGTAAGCACGATTAATTTAGTGCTGTGGGACTACCTGCTGATCTATGCCCTGCTCGGCATCGGCCTCTTTTTCAGCATTTACTTGGGCGTGCCGCAGCTCACCAAGCTCGGCGCAGCATTCAAATCGGTGTTCGGCGGGCTCTTTGCCAAGAAAGATGCCGCCGACAAAGACCACAAATCGCTGTCGCAATTTCAGGCGCTGGCGGTGGCCGTATCCGCCCAAATCGGCACCGGCAACGTGGCCGGCGTGGCCACGGCGATTACCGCCGGCGGGCCGGGCGCGATCTTCTGGATGTGGTTTTCTGCCGTGTTGGGCATGTCCACCATCTTCGCCGAAGCGCTCTTGGCGCAGAAATACCGCGTGGTCAGCCATGGCAAATACATCGGCGGCCCGGCGTTTTACATCACGCACGGGCTCACGCCGAAAATCGGCCGCAGCGCGGCGCGTTTCCTCTCCGGCGGCTTTTCGATTGCGCTGATTATCGCGCTGGGCTTCATCGGCAACGCCACCCAATCCAACTCCATCTCTTCGGCGGTAACCGTAGCCTTCAACATACCGCCTTTGGCGGTGGGCATCGGCTTGGCGGTACTGGCCGGGCTGATTATCGTGGGCGGGGTAGACCGCATTGCCAAAATCACGCAGTTTGTGGTGCCGTTTATGGCCATCATCTACATCATCTGCGCGATTGTGATCCTGTTCAAATTCTCCAGCCACATCGCGCCGATGTTCAACCACATCTTCACCGCGGCATTTAACCCGCAGGCGGTGTTGGGCGGCGCGGCCGGCATCGGCATGCGCGAAGCAGTGCGTTTCGGCGTGGCGCGCGGCCTGTTTTCCAACGAGGCCGGCATGGGTTCCACCCCGCACGCCCATGCCACGGCAGACGTGCAGCACCCCGTGCAGCAAGGCATGGCGGCGTTTGTGGGCGTGTTTATCGACACGCTGCTGGTGTGCACTGCCACCGCGCTGATCATCCTGCTCACCGATGCCGACAAATTAGGTTTGCAGGGCGCGGCAGTAACGCAGCAGGCCTTCGTGATTGCCTTCGGCAGCGGCGGCGCACAGCTGTTGGCGGTGTGCCTCACCTTCTTCGCCTTCACCACCATCATCGGCTGGTACTACTTCGGCGAATCCAATATCCGCTTCCTATTCCACGGCCGCCATTTGGCCATCTACCGCACGCTGGTGCTGCTGGCCATCGTGCTGGGCACGCTGGGCAAAGTGGACGTGGTGTGGAGCTTGTCGGATATGTTCAACGGCTTTATGGTGATTCCCAACTTAATCGCCCTCTTCCTGCTGCGCAAGGAAATCCGCGCGGTGTACGACGATTACCTGGCGCAGAAGAAAGCCGGCGGCGCGCTGTCGTATCACTACGAATTTCATGAGTATCACGAGCAGCAGTAAGCGCGGCAAGCAGGCTACCTGAAAACAGCAAGGCTACCTGAAACGATTTTTCAGGTAGCCTTTTTATAGCCAAACCACTTCTCTTTCTAAGACACCGCTCCGTCTTCCCCATACTCCTACAATCCTCTGCGGAGCAACACCTGATACGGGGAAGATAGCAATACAGTAAGGCAAACCAAGGCAGTAGCGAAAATTAAATTGGTTTGCCACAGCGGAAAACTTAAGCCGCCGTTTCCACCTGCCCTGCCACTTCTCTATGCCGATACACCGGATCGGCAGCGGCGGTAAACACCACATCAGTAGAAGAATTAAGTAGCGTACCGCATGGGTCTTGCACCACGCTGATAATCAGCCCGATGGTAACCATCTGCATCGCCACATCGTTGCTGATATTAAACAAGCTGCATGCCATCGGCACCAACGGCAGCGCCCCGCCGGGAATGCCGGAAGCCCCGCATGCGCCGATAACGGCAATAATCACCAGTAAAAAAGCCGTGATGAAATCCACATGGATGCCCAATGTGTGCACTGCTGCCAGCGTCAGGATAGTGATGGTAATCGATGCGCCTTCCATATTCATGGTGGCACCCAGCGGGATGGTTACCGCATAGGTTTCCTCATCCAGCCCCAGCTTTTTGCACAAATTTAGGTTGACCGGGATATTGGCCACCGAGCTGCGGATAACGAAAGCAATCAGCCCGCTCTCTTTCAGGCAGGTCCACACCAGCGGATACGGATTTTTGCGGATTGCAAAAAACACAATCAGCGGATTCAGCACCAGCGCCATAAACGCCATCGCGCCCACAATCGCCAGCAGCACGTGCAGATAGGCAGCCAGGTTATCCAAGCCGGTGCTCACAAACGCATGCAGCGTCAGCCCGAAAATGCCGATGGGGGCGAGGCGGATAATCCAATACATCACCTTGTTTACCGCATCGGAAATGTTTTGCAGAAAATTGCGCGTAGGCTCGTCGGCAGCGCGCAAAGCCAAGCCCAACACTAAGGCCCAAGCCAAAATGCCGATGTAGTTGGCATCTGCCAAGGCCTGTACCGGATTGGTAACAATTTTGAGCAGCAGGTTTTGCAGCACCTCGCCAAACCCGTTCGGAATCGGCTTATCCGCCACATCTACCCCGTTGAGCGGCACAAAAGACGGGAATGCAAAGCTTACCGCCACCGCCAGCAATGCCGCCACCGCCATGCCCACCACATACAGCACAATCACCGGCCGGATATTCGAATTCATGCCCTCGCGGTGTTGTGCCACGGCCGACACCACCAGCGTGAACACCAACAACGGCGCAATCGCCTTGAGCGCACCCACAAACAGCGAGCCCAACAGATTACCTGCCGACGCCACCACACTGCTGCCGCCGGCAAAACGCACCAGCAAACCCAGCGCAACGGCGCCGAAAAAAGCAAAGGTAATTTGCGAAGCCAAGCCCCATTTGGGCAAAAGCCGTTTCAGTTCTAAAGACATTTTTCTCTCCTTCCATTTGCGTAAGGGCAGTGAGCCCTAAATTTCTTTCGTATGATAGAAGAAGGGGAAAGCTGCCAGAAATACTTTTTATTACTGTTTATATAATCAAAAATTCTATGGTTAGGAATAAGAAGGCTACCTGAAAACAGTTTCAGGTAACCTTTCTCCGCTTGCTGCATACAGCATCAACTTTCCGCCTGCGCCGCCACAATATTGTGTTCAAAGCCCTTCAGGCGCTTGTAAATCGACATCAGCTCCACAATCGTCGGCCATGAGCGCACCAGAAACTGAAACGCCTCCAGCACCTGCCCAAACGCCCGCACGATCTGCTGCATCACGCCCAATGCCACCACCCCTGCCACCAAAGCCGGCCCCATGGCCAAATAAGGCAGCACCACCGAAAACTGCAAATACGAATAGCGCGCCACATCGAAATAAAGATAATGCCAATACAGGCGGAAATAATTGCGGCGCACGTTTTTGAACAGCTCGGTTAAAGTGAACGCATCCGCCCGCGCCGCATCATCCTCGCCCAGCACCAATTCCTTGCGGTAGGCCGCCTCCACCTTTTGGTTGTCAAACTCCAGCCCCGGCAACTTGCAGCCCACCCCCATCAGCACCACCGTGCCCAAGAGCGCCGCCAAAATAGCCACATACACCAGCGAATGACCCACATGCCCCACCAGCGGCAATTCGGTAATCGGCTCGCTCAGCTTCCACAAAATCGGCAAAAACGCCACCAGCGTGAGCACCGCCCGCAGGCCGCTCTCGCCCAGCGATTCCATAATCGTGGCAAAGCGCATGGTGTCTTCCTGAATCCGCTGCGCCGCGCCTTCAATCCCGCGCAGCAGCGGCCAATGGCGCATATAGTATTCTGTCATCGCCGAACGCCAGCGGAACACATAATGCTTGTTAACAAAACCGCTGATCACCACCACCAGAATATACACTGCCGCAATACGGGCAAAAGCGAACACCTGCCGGTTGAACTCATCCAGGCTCACCGAGCCCGGCTTTTCCAGCATTTTCTGCACCGAATCATAAAACGTGCCGAACCAATCGTTAATCTGCACATTCAGCTGTACCCGATACCAAGTGGCTGCCAAAATCAGCAGCGAACCGGCCAAAGACCATCGCAGCCAGCGCCGATTGAGGAAAAAACTGCGGAACATCGCCCGCCTCCCTTTATTCGCAAACAAAGCCGCGATTATAGCCTTGTTTGGATGATAATGAAGCGATTTCAGGTAGCCTGCCACAGATGGATAAAGGCTACCTGAAAGAGAGGGTGGTAACCAAGTTCAAAACCCCAATCCATTTTTCAGGTAGCCCAAACCCCAGCCATCAAAACGCGTATAATCCGCCCGTTCATATCTTGCCTATTCCAGCCATGCCCTATTTCGCCCTGTTTGACGATGCCGTGAGCGGCCGCGCAAAACTCTATCAAAATCATGTGGAAAGCCGCCTTTTCCATCATAACGAACTGGATTCGCTGGACGATACGCTGCAACAGGGCTGGCAAAAAGGGCTGCATTCGATGTTGTTTGCAGACTACGAATTCGGTTTGCCGCTGATGGGGATTGAGTCCGAACGCGGCGGCAATCTTGCCCTGCACTGGTTTGCCGACTGCGCCAACATCGATGCCGCAAGCTGGCTTGCCCGACATTCAGACGACCTCCCCGCCGGTATTTCCACGCCGCAATCCTCCGTATCCGAAGCCGATTACCTCGACCACATCCGCCAAATCCACGAAGCCATCCGGCGCGGCGACACCTATCAAATCAACTACACCCCCCGCCTGCACCTGCAAGCCTACGGCAATCCCGTCAGCCTCTACCGCCGCCTGCGCCAGCCCGTCCCCTATGCCGTCTTGTCCCATCTGCCCGATGCGCAAGGGCAATCCGCGTGGACGCTGTGTTTCTCGCCCGAACTCTTCCTCAAAATCGGTGCGGACGGCACCATCAGCACCGAACCGATGAAAGGCACTGCGCCGATTTTGGGCGACGGACAAGACGAACGCCGCGCCGCCGAGTTGCAAGCCGACCCGAAAAACCGCGCCGAAAATGTGATGATTGTCGATTTGCTGCGTAACGACCTCGGCAAAATCGCCCAAACCGGCAAAGTATGCGTGCCCGAGCCGTTTAAAGTATCGCGTTTCGGCAGCGTCTGGCAGATGACCAGCACCATCCAAGCCCAAGCCTTGCCGCACATTACCGCCGCCGACATCCTCCGCGCCGCCTTCCCCTGCGGCAGCATCACCGGTGCGCCCAAACGCATGAGTATGCAGATTATCGAATCGCTCGAAGCCGAACCGCGCGGCCTGTACACCGGCAGCATCGGCTACCTGAATCCATGTGAAAGAGGACTGGGATTTGAAGGCATATTCAACGTCGTCATCCGCACCTTATCGCTCAAACCCGTTTCAGACCCGATTTCAGACGACCTCTATCACGGAGTGTACGGCGTCGGTTCCGGCATCGTCATCGACAGCGACCCTGCCGCCGAATATCGCGAATGCGGCTGGAAAGCCCATTTCCTCAACGAATTGCGCCCCGCCTTCGGCATCTTCGAAACCATGCGCGTGGAAAACAGGCAATGCCGCCTGCTCGACCTGCATTTAGGCCGTCTGAAAACCTCCGCCCAAGCCCTCAACCTGCCCCTGCCCGACGATGGTGAAACCCGAATCCGGCAATACATCGCCGACTTACCCGACGGCCTGTTCCGCCTGAAAGCCGAACTCGTTTCAGACGGCCTCATCCTCAGCCATGCCGCCACCTCCGAACTGCCCGCCCCCCAGCGCGTCATCCCCGCCCCGCAACCCCTCCCGCGCCGCGACTACCTGCGCCGCTTCAAAACCACCCGCCGCGCCCTCTACGACCAAGCGTGGCAAACCGCCGAAACACAAGGCGCGTTCGACAGCCTGTTTTTCAATTCAGACGGCCTCCTGCTCGAAGGCGGCAGAAGCAACGTGTTCGTCAAATACCAAGGTCAATGGCTCACCCCGTCTCTGGATTTGGACATCCTCAACGGCGTCATGCGCCAAGCCGTCTTTCAGCAGCCGCAAACCTACTTGGGCACGGACAAAATCATCGAAACGCACATCACCCGCGACATGCTGGAACACACCGAAGAAATCCGCCTCTCCAACGCCTTGAGGGGCGTGTTTGAGGCGGATTTGGCACAATAAACAAACGGCTTGGAATCTTGCTCCAAGCCGTTTTTCAGCGTATCGAGTTTCAGGTGGCCTTTTGGCCATACAGGCAAAGGCTACCTGAAACATCGATTTCAACCAAGCCAAAGCTTTTCAGGTAGCCTTTTGCCTACAGCCAAGCTGGCTGCTTATTTCCCGCACTCGGCACGCATCGCCCAATGGTTTACCGGCCCGTGGCCGTGGCCGATGTTGATGGGCTGAGAGATGGCGGCGGTGATGCACTGTTTGGCGGTGCGGATGGCCGCTTCCACTGCGGCGCCTTTGGCCAACTCGGCGGTGAGGCAGGCGGAGAAGGTGCAGCCGGTGCCGTGGGTGTGCAGCGTGGGGAAACGCGGGCTTTCCAAAGTGAACTGCCCGTCGGGCATAAACACCCAATCGCGGCAGATTTCGCTTTGCGATTCGCCGCTGTGGCCGCCTTTAATCACCACGGTTTGCACACCGGCTTCCTGCAAGATACGGGCGGCGCGTTCGGCGTCGGCATCGGTTTGGATGTCGATGCCGGTGAGCGCTTCGGCTTCGGGCAGGTTGGGCGTGAGCACGTCGGCCAGCGGCAACAAATGCCGTTTGAGCGCGGCCACGGCGTTTTGCTGCAACAGCGGCGCACCGCCCTTGGCCACCATCACTGGATCGAGCACCAGCCGGCCAAACGGTTTGCCTGCCAGTTTTTCAGCTACGCATTCAATCACTTCGGCCGTACCGAGCATACCGATTTTAAAAGCGGCTACCTGAAAGTCCGCAGCGATGGAATCGATTTGTGCGCGGATAATATCGAGCGGCACGCCGTGGATGGCCTGCACGCCCAGCGTGTTTTGCGCGGTTACCGCCGCCAGCACGCTCATGCCGTACACGCCGCGCATTTGAAAGGTTTTCAAATCGGCCTGAATGCCGGCGCCGCCGCCGCTGTCTGAGCCGGCGATAGTGAGGGCTTGTGCAATTTGCGTCATCTGTTTTCTCCTGATTAAACCGTTAAATCCATTCCACTTTCGCGCGTGCCGCCACTTCCTGTGCCGATACGGCGGCCAGGCTGTCGATCAGCTTCCATGCAAACGAGCCGCTCTGCGCAGGCTGCAAGCCCTGCGCCGCCAACTCACCGGCCACGGCATACACGGTGCAGGCTTCGGCCACGGCGTGCAGATAGTCTTCCGGGGCAGCTACGGCGGCAAATGCGCCCGCTATCGTGCTCAACAGGCAGCCGGAAGCGGTTACTTTGGGGAACAGCGGCGTGCCGTTATTCAGCTTAGCAGTGCGGCTGCCGTTGGAAACGTAGTCGGTTTCGCCGCTGATGGCGGCAACGCAGCCGTATTGCTGCGCGATGCGTTGGGCGATGCCGTGCAAATCGGCCGAGCCGCTGCCTGCATCCACGCCTTTGGCATGCCATTCCACCCCGGCAATATGCGCCATTTCGCCCGCATTACCGCGCACGGCAGCGAACCGGATTTCTGCCAACAGCTGCGCCGTGGTTTCGCGCCGCAGTTGGGTAAAGCCTGCGCCCACCGGATCAAGCACCACCGGCACACCCGCGCGGTTGGCCGATTTGCCCGCCACCAGCATGGCTTCCACCTTCTGCTTGTTCAGCGTGCCGATGTTCAGCACCACCGCCGAACTGGCCGCCGCCAGCTCCGCCATTTCATCCACGCTATCGGCCATAATCGGCGACGCACCAATCGCCAGCAGGCCGTTGGCCGAGAAATTGGCCGCCACAATGTTGGTAATGTTGTGCACCAGCGGATTACGGGCACGGACCTGATCCAGATATTTGATTTCCATATTGCTTTATTCCCAGTGATTGACGGAACGGGCAAGAAAAACGCCCGCTGTTGGATCGGGCGAGAAATGGTGTTGTATCAAGAGAATATGGCGGACTCTTCAGTTGTGCTTTCAGGTAGCCTCAACTGTACTGTTTGATGCCTAGCCGCCTACATAGTTTCCTACGCCAGTATTGGGGCTGTTGGCAATTACTTTTCCAAGCGGATTTTTGTTCCCAAATCGGCAGACTCAAGGTAGAAACCACAGTAAGGTTAGACCCCTTGCGAGGATTGCCAACGCAGAAGATGCCGCGTGGGAGCGAAAAGACGTGGAGCCAGTAATTGCCGGCAGCCCCTAGCTGTATCAGGTACAACGGGTATTTTCTCAGCCGCCTCGGCGGCACCCCGACTAATGGCGGCAGATTATAGCCTGCAACATGGTGAAAGGCTACCTGAAACTATTCCATCATTTCGTTTCAGTCAATCCGCTAAATTTCAGGTAGCCTGCAACCTTGTAGGAATAAATTTTATACCTGTCGGCACGCTATCCAAGTATGGCCGTCATCTCTGCACCAGGCCGGCTAAAAGCGGATGTTGTTTAAGCATGGCAACACCGCTTTACGGCAGCAAAAGGCTACCTGAAAACTTTCAGGTAGCCTTTCCCCATACGATATATCTGCCCCCTACTCTATCTTCACATAAGCTACAGATAACACTTCGATTTCTTCCCTACCTTCCGGCCCGTGGAACACGATTTCGTCGCCTTCGCGGGCTTTGAGCAAGGCGCGGGCAAGCGGGGAGGTCCAGGAAATTTTGTGGCGGGCGGTGTCGATTTCGTCCACGCCCACGATGCGCACGGTTTGCTCTTCGCCGTTGCCGCGTAGCAGTTCCACGGTGGCGCCGAAAAAGATTTGGTCGGTGGCTTCGCGGGTTTCGGGATCGACCACTTGCGCCGCTTCCAGCCGTTTGGTGAGGAAACGGATTCGGCGGTCGATTTCGCGCATGCGGCGCTTGCCGTAGAGATAATCGCCGTTTTCGCTGCGATCGCCGTTGGAGGCGGCCCAGTTGACGATTTGCACGATTTCGGGGCGCTCTTTGTTCACCAGCTGGTAGAGCTCGTCTTTCAATGCCTGCCAGCCGACTGGGGTAATGTAGTTGGGGGTGGTGTTGCTCATGATGGCTTTCAAATCTGTTCAAATGTGCGGATGAAGGTTTCAGGTAGCCTTACGGTTTAAATGCCCGCCGTCGCCGGCATGCAGTTTGGCCAGCAGCCACAGCAGCACTAGGCCGAAGGTAGCCAGCGACAGGTAGGTGTAGCTGAAGGCCTGTTCCAGCAGCGCGCCGGTTTCGCCCACGGCGGCACGGTATGCGCCCAAAATCACGGCAGCCACGGCAATGCCGATGCCGATGCCCACCTGCTGCACCACGCTGAGCATGGTCGAGCCCGCGCTGGCTTCTTCGTTCGACAAATCGCCGATGGTAAGAGTGTTGATGGCGGTAAACATCAGGGATTGGCACAGGCCGAAGCAGGTGGCCAGCAGCATGTAAAACGTTATCGAGCTGTGCGAATCGAGCAGCGACAGCGCAGCCACCACGGCCGACATAGCCACGGCCACGCCCAAGAGCGTGCCTTTATAGCCGAAGCGCACCAGAATCGGCGCAGTAAACGGTTTCATCAAAATCGAGCTCAACGCTACCGGCGCGAGCATCCAGCCCGCCATTTCGGCATTGTAGCCGAAGGCTACCTGAAGCATCAGCGGCACCAGGAAGGGGATGCCGGAAGAGAGTACGCGGAACATCAGGTTCGCTGCCAGCCCGATACTGAAAGTATGCACCCGGAACAGCGAAAGCGGCAGCAGCGGATTTTTAGCACGCCGTGCATACGCGGCATACAGCCACATGGCCGCCGCACCCAGCCCGATTATCAATAAGGAGCGGCTGCCGTTGTGCAGGTTTTCCGCTGCCAGCTCCAGCCCGTAGGTAACCCCCACCAGGCCGCCGGCAAACAGCAAGAATCCTTGCCAATCTAATGGTTGCGTATCGGTGCGCACATTTGGCATATAGCGGCCGGCAACGGCAATGCCAAGCAGGCCGATGGGGATATTGATAAAGAAAATCCAGTGCCAAGACAGGTTTACCGCCATCCAACCACCCAAAATCGGCCCAACGATGGGGCCGATGAGGCCGGTCATCGACATCAAATTCCATGCCGCTACCAATTCCGACTTAGGCACGGTGCGGATAATCGCCAACCGTGCCACCGGCATCATCAGCGCGCCACCGACGCCCTGCAAAATCCGTGCCAGCACCAGCCAGTTTAAAGTGGGCGAGGCGGCGCAGGCCACCGAACCGAGCACAAACACCGCCACCGCCAGCCGGAACACGTTGACCGTACCCAGACGGTCGGCCAGCCAGCCCGAGAGTGGAATCAGCGCGGCCACAGTGAGCGCATAGCTGATGATGGCCAGCTCCATTTGCAGCGGCGATTCGTGCAGGCTTGCCGACATCACCGGCAGCGCGGTATTCAAAATGGTGGCGTCCAGCGACTGCATAAACAACGCCATCGCTGCCGTCCAGGCCAGGCCTTTTTGTTGCGGGGTCATCATGATAAGAAAGGGTATTGGGTATGGCGCTTGATTGGCCGGTAGATTTCAGGAGGCTACCTGAAAAATAAACGAGATGGATTTTCAGGTAGCCTCTATCTGATTGGCCATCATCCCGGCCAATAGCCAGAAACATGCCAAAACCCTGCATCCTGTTTCAGATAACCGCCAATTTTACATGAAAATACAAGTTTTCCTTTATTTATCCCGCCATCTGTATTTACAATGAACTGTTTTTAGCAAAACTGCAAAAAAATTTACTGAAAAGGGAGTTTCAAACGCCATGCAGATTACCGACCTACTCGCGTTCAGCGTGAAAAACAAAGCATCCGACTTGCACCTCTCTGCCGGCCTGCCGCCGATGATCCGCGTGCACGGCGACGTGCGCCGCATCAACCTGCCGGAAATGAGCGCCGAAGAAGTGGGCAACATGATCGCTTCCATCATGAATGACCACCAGCGTAAAGACTACCAACAACGGCTGGAAACCGACTTTTCCTTCGAACTGCCCAACATCGCCCGTTTCCGTGTGAACGCATTCAACACCGAACGCGGCCCGGCTGCCGTGTTCCGTACCATTCCCAGCAAAGTGCTCACGCTGGAAGAGTTGAACGCGCCCAAAGTGTTCCAAAAAATTTCCGACCAACCGCGCGGCTTGGTGTTGGTAACCGGCCCTACCGGTTCTGGTAAATCCACCACCCTGGCGGCGATGATCAACTACATCAACGAAAACCATCATCACCACATCCTCACCATCGAAGACCCGATCGAGTTTGTGCACGAAAGTAAGCAGTGTCTGGTAAACCAACGCGAACTGCACCAACACACCCACAGCTTCGCCAACGCCCTGCGCTCCGCATTGCGTGAAGACCCGGATATCATCCTGGTGGGTGAGATGCGTGACCCGGAAACCATCGGCTTGGCGCTCACCGCTGCCGAAACCGGCCACTTGGTATTCGCCACCTTGCATACCACCGGTGCCGCCAAAACCGTGGACCGTATTATCGACGTGTTCCCCGCCGGCGAAAAAGAGATGGTGCGCTCCATGCTTTCCGAATCACTGCGCGCCGTGATTTCGCAAACCCTGCTCAAAACCAAAGACGGTAAAGGCCGTGTGGCCGCGCACGAAATCCTGATTTCCACCGCCGCCGTGCGTAACCTGATCCGCGAAAACAAAATCGCCCAAATCGGTTCTGCCCTGCAAACCGGCCAGGCGCATGGTATGCAGACGCTCGACCAATCCTTGCAGGCACTGCTCAAACGTGGCGTTATCAGCATCGATGCTGCCCGTGCCAAAGCGCAGAACCCCGACCAACTCGTCTAAACCGACAATCGTACAAGGGAAAACATCATGTCAAACGATCAGCACAAACAAAACTTGGCCGAGCTGCTCTCCGAAATGGCCAACCAGGGTGGCGATATGCCGCCTGAGCCTACCCCCGTTTCCTCTGCCATGATGCCGAATGGCGATTTAGCCGCCGTGGAAAGCCAGCTGGCTGCCGGCACGCTCGATATTCCGCCGCTGCCCGATTTGCCCGAAAGCGCGTTTGGCGAACCGGAATTGGTTGAGCCTGGTTTTGTGGCACAACCCATTACGCCGCCTGCCCAGCCCGCTCAACCGGTGCAACAACAAGCAGCACAGCCGCAGCCGCAACTCAAATCCAAATACGCCGCTGCCCTCGCGCCCAACGCTGCCCAGCCGATGCAGGCTCCGGCCAAACCGGCTCAGCCTGCTCCGCAGAAACCCGCACCTGCACAAGCGCAACCCCAACCGCAGCCCACTCCACAACACCAAGCAGCCCCGCAACAGCCTGCTGCCAGACCCGCACCAGCTGCGCCTAATCATCCGCCGCTGCATGCCGCGCCAGCACAGCCTGTCGGTCATGGGCCAAACCAGCACTTAACCCGTGAGCGTGCCAAACTGCACCCGCTACTGGAAAAAATGGCTGATGAATCGCTCAAACGCAATGCTTCTGATATCTTCATCAGCAGCAACTTCCCGCCTTCATTCAAAATCGACGGCACGCTGGTACCGATTCCGGTAAAACCGCTCACTGAAGACGAAGCCGCACAAATCGTTTACTCCACCTTCAACGACGAACAAAAAGCCAAATTCCCGGTAGAGTGGGAGCTGAACTACTCCTTGCAATCGCAAAACGGTATCCGTTTCCGTGTGAATGCCTACCATGAACAAGGCCGCATCGGCTTGGTAATGCGCCGCATCACCACCAACATCCTCACCATCGACGACCTCCGCCTGCCGCAAGTGCTCAAAGAGCTTTCCATGCGCAAGCGCGGCCTGATTATTCTGGCCGGCCCCACCGGTTCCGGTAAATCCACTTCGCAGGCCGCGATGCTCGACTGGCGTAACAAACACTCTGCCGGCCACATCGTAACCATCGAAGACCCGATCGAGTATATCCACAGCCCGATCAAGAGCATCATCACCCAACGCGAAGTCGGCCTCGACACCCACAGCTGGGGCGCGGCCGTACAAAGCGCCATGCGTCAGGCACCCGACGTAGTCTGCGTGGGTGAGGTGCGTAACGAACATTCCATGGAATATGCCCTGCAATTGGCGCAAACCGGTCACTTATGTTTCTTCACCATCCACGCCACCAACGCCAGCCAAACCGTTGAGCGTATTATGAACTTGTATCCGGAAGAGCGGCATCCGCAAATTCTGATGGACTTGGCATTGAACTTGGTGGCCATTATCGGCCAGCGTTTGGTGCTGAAAAAAGGCGGCAAAGGCCGAAATGCCATCATCGACTTGCTGATCAACACTCCCGCGATGCAGGACCACGTGTTCAAAAATCAGCTGCTTGAGGCTCGTGAACTGATGGAACGCGCCGAGGACGACGGCATGCAAACCTTCGACCAAGACTTGTTCCGCCTCTACATCAACAACGAAATCGACTACGACGAAGCCCTGCGCCAGGCCGAATCTGCCAACGACTTGCGCCTGCGCATCAAGCTCTACGAAGAAGGCCGCGAAAGCACGCATATCTTCGAACGCGTAAACGATTTGAACCTGATGTAAGCAGCCCAAACCAGAGGCTAATAGAGGCTACCTGAAAAACACCAGACGGATTTTCAGGTAGCCTCTACCGTTTTTCATATCAACAGGCAAACTGTCTTAATACCTTGCCTTTTCTCGCTAAATACCTACTATTTCACACCAGATGGCGAGTTGATGAGTACAAATAGCACAGCAGCGTGCACCCATACTGAAAAAATACAATCATTTAACTACGCCCACCCTTGTAACCAAAACTTTCAGGTAGCCTCTACACCATCCGCCAACACATCATGAATATCACCCACTCCACCGAATACCGCCGCGGCCTCTACTGTGTCATCGGCTGCTATCTGATTTGGGGCTTTTTCCCGCTCTACTGGCTGCCCCTAGTTGGTCAGCCCATCAGCGCCGGGCAACTGATGGCACACCGTATCGTATGGGCATCGCTGCTCGCCATCGGCGCGGTAGCCTGCTCACCTTCTGCCCGCACCCAGCTCGTACAAGCCGTCAAAAGCCGCCAAACCCTCACCGCCTTCGCCATCTGTTCCACCTTATTGGCAACAAACTGGCTGCTCTATTTGGCCGCCATCACCCAACGGCAGGTATTGCAAGCCAGCCTAGGCTACTTCATCGCACCCCTCGCCAGCATCTTCTGCGGCCGACTGTTTCTGCGCGAAGCCCTGCGCCCGCTGCAAATCGGCGCCATTTTGTTGGCCATCGTTGGTGTGGTATGGCTTTCTGCCTGGGGCGGGCAGATGCCTTGGATTGCACTGGGCCTCGGCGTAAGCTGGAGCATATACGGCCTATTGCGCAAACTCGCCCCGCTGCCCGCCCTGCCCGGCTTCACGCTGGAAACCCTGATGCTGCTGCCCGTTGCCCTCCTGTATCTGGGCTGGCACTATCGGCACGGCAGCCTGGTCTTCACCCAATTGCCGCCCCTACCCTTGGCCATCGTAATCGGCAGCGGTGCCGCCACCATGATTCCGCTGCTGCTATTTGCCGCCGCCGCGCAACGCATCCGCCTCACCACCATCGGCATATTGCAATACCTCTCGCCCAGCCTGCAATTCCTACTCGGACTCACCGCCTTTCACGAGCCGTTCAGCCGTATGCAGTTTGCCGGTTATCTGTGGGTATGGGCGGGTGTGGCACTGTTTGTGTGGGCCGCACGTAAAAAACAGGCTACCTGAAAGCTAATCAATACGATAAAGCAACCCAACACTGGTTTAGCTTGATATCCACCCACTATAAAAGGCTACCTGAAATCTTTCAGGTAGCCTTTTAGCTTAACCAACTATCCTCACTCTGCCTTACCTTCCTCCAAACAATTCGCCCTGGTTGCCGCTGTGCCGTTTTTGCAGGCATCTTGAGCCGGAGCAGTCGAGCCTTCTTGTGCTCCTGATTCCGACCCCGCCTCTTTCGATAAGGCGGCCAGCACCCGGGCGTATTCGGGCGATTGGCGCATCAGCACGCGAGCGGCTTCTTTCAGATTGTTGATGTCTTCACGCGGCAGGTAAAAGCTGGTGGAAATATTGAGCACGTTTTTGCGCAGGGTAGAATCGGGCAAATCGCGCAAGCTTAGGCTCACGAAATGCAGGCTGATCGGCTGGCCTCGGCGGCTACCGGCCTGGCTGTTCCATTGGTCGGCCACAGCGCGGATGCGGCGTAGCGACTCTTGCGAATTTTGGTCGATGGGCACGTTGATAATGGCGCCCAACACATCGTAGAGGCCGGGCACTTTGGCGCTTTGGTCAATAGTACTGTCAAGCTGGTTTTGCGCGTTCACGCTGATCACGATGATTTTGCGCACGTTTTGGTTGGCCAGCTGGCGGTGCAGAATTTGGCTGGGATAGATTTCAGTGGCTTCCAGCAAGCCGCGTAAGCCGAGGTTGTCGGTGAGGCCGCCGTCGAGCAAATGGACATAAGGACGGTTTTTGCTGTCTTGATATAGCGCCAACTCTTGGCCAAACTCGCGGCGGGTTCGGGCTTGCTGCTGCTCGTCGCTGCCGTGCTCCAACGCGTTTTGCAGGCGCGGCGGCAGGGTGTAGCCGCAGTTGCCGCCGTTGTTGTTAATAGTAATCGGGCTGAACACCACGGGTACGGCGCTGGAGGCGGCCACAGCGCGCGCTAGGCGCACATCGGAAAGGTTGAGGCACATCATGTCGAAAAATTCTTGTGTGAAATCAAAGCGCCGACCTATCGACATATCGGTGGCCGACACCACGGCAAACGGGCCTTTGCGACGGCTGGCCAAATCGCCGAAGGTAGCATGGCCGAACAGGGTGGCTTCAAACTGCTCCTGCAGCAAATCGCCACGCCCGAATTCGGGCGAGGTCAGGCGCGGCAGGTTGGCCAGCGAGAACACCTGCCGGCTCACCAGTTTTTGGAAATTCTGCTTCAAGAATTGCTGTTCAAATGCAGGGATGGTATCGCGCCCATGGAGCGAATAATAAGTAGCCAGCACCGAGCCGCCGGACACGCCGTACACCAAGTCCACGCTATCGAGCAGCGGTTTTTCCCGCCCTTCGATGTACACCGGCTGTTTGGCCAACTCTTCGAGCACGCCGTAGCCCAAAGCCGCCGCGCGCGTGCCGCCGCCGGAAAACAACAGCACCACGAATACATCGTCGTTTTGCTGCGCAATGCTCTGCTCCAGCCGGTAGCCCTGCGTGGTATCTACTTTCGAAATAGTGGCCACCGGCCGATAGTTCACCAGCGAGCAGGCTCCAAGCAGCGACAACAGCCCCGCCGCCACACCGCGTTTCAGCACAGCATTGCACGCACAAATCCGCATAAACCAACCTTTCACACTTAATCTAAACCATAACGCAGGCTACCTGAAAAATAGAAAACCAATTTTCAGGTAGCCTCAAGCGCATTATAACAAAGCCGCTTCCCCTAGAGGCTAGCTGGAATGCCGCAGCATAATGACACACCAGGCACCGCAAGGTAAGATACACGCTTTCTATCCAACACAAGCAATATGACCATTCCCGCCAATATGCTGGCCGCGGTAGACCTCGGCTCCAACAGTTTCCGCCTGCAAATCTGCACCAACCACAACGGGCAGCTGCAAATCGTTGATTCCATCAAAGATATGGTGCGCTTTGCCGCCGGGCTGGACGAACACAAACAACTCGACCAAGCCGCCCAAGAGCGGGCACTGGCCTGCCTGGCCAAATTCCACGAGCGCCTGCGCGGCTTTCCGCCCGAGCAGGTGCGCGCCGTGGCCACCAACACCTTCCGCGTGGCCAAAAATATCGCTCTCTTCATGCCCCGCGCCGAAGCTGCCTTGGGCTTTCCCATCGAAATCATCGCCGGGCGCGAAGAAGCCCGCCTTATCTACACCGGCGTCATCCACACCCTGCCGCCCGACAGCGGGCAGATGCTGGTGGTCGATATTGGCGGCGGCTCCACCGAATTCGTAATCGGCAGCCGTCTGCAGCCCGACATTACCGAAAGCCTCAATCTCGGCTGCGTGAGCTACAGCTTGCGTTTCTTCCCCAAAGGCAAAGTATCCGCCGAATCCTTCAAGCTCGCCGTCAACACCGCCCGCAGCGAAATCCAACGCATTGCCAAGCTGTTGAAAAGCACCGGCTGGCAGCTGGCCGTGGGCACTTCCGGCACCGCCCGCACCCTGCGCGATCTCATTGCTGCCGCCAATCCCGAAGACAACTGCATCACTCCCGCCGCCCTGCAAAAAATCGCCGCCCGCCTGATTGAAGCCGGCAGTGCCAAAAAAGCCAAATTCGACGGCATGAAAGCCGACCGCATCGAAGTATTCGCCGGCGGGCTGGCCGTGATGAGCGCCGTCTTCGCCGAGCTCGATATCGACAGCATGACCGTAACCGACGCCGCCCTGCGCGACGGCGTGTTCTACGACCTCATCGGCCGCCAACTCAATGAAGACATGCGCGAACAAACCATCGCCCATTTCCAACAGCGCTACCACGTCAGCCAAAACCAAGCCCAGCGCGTGGCCGCCCTCGCCGCCCAGTTCTTCGACATGCTCGCCGAACGCGAACCCGAAAAAGAGCGCCACTATTGGCAACAATACCTGCGCTGGGCCGCCCTCGTGCACGAAATCGGCACCGACATTGCCTACACCGCCTATCACAAGCACTCCGCCTACATCCTCGAGCAAGCCGACATGCCGGGATTCTCCCGCCAAGAGCAGCAAATCCTTGCCACCCTGGTGCTCGGTCAGCGCGGCGATTTGAGAAAAATGGCCGAACTGCCCATCAGCCCCACCATGTGGCTTGCCGTGGCCGCCCTGCGCCTGGCCGTACTGTTCTGCCGCGCCCGCCTGCCGCACACCCTGCCCGCAGGCACCCGACTGAGCTACGAAAACAAAAACTACACCCTCGCCATCAGCCGGCAATGGCCGGAAGACAACCCCCTCACCGCCGGCGCGCTGGCCGATGATGCCGCCCAATGGCGCAAAATCGGTATCCGCTTCGGGCTGCTGCTGCAATAGCAATGGGATGACGCAAACTTTCAGGTAGCCTTTCAGCCAACACCAATAACAGGCTACCTGAAAACCGAACCATCTTTTTCAGGTAACCTCATCCGACTATTGAAAGGCTAGCTGAAAAACTACGGCCTCAACGAGAGCCAAGCAATGCTTCCTTCTCCCAAGTGTCGGACTACCAACAGCGTGCGTGGCGAGCCACCGCCGCAGGAGGTAAAACGCTTTAGCTGCAAAAGCAAAATTTCCCGCCACGGCTCACCACGGCGGGTTAGAATACTGTTATCCATCTCCTAATCAAGGAATCCAAATATGAAACCCCTGATTAAACCCGTCCTCGCCCTTCTGATCGCTGCCTCGATGGCCGCCTGTGGCAAAGAAGAAGCCAAACCGGCCGCCCTCAGCTGCCAAGCACCCGAAGCGCTCGAACAGCTAAAAGCCCAAATTCAGGCCACTGCCTTCCCGCCCAGCGACAGCGAACTGCCCGCTCCGCAGGTTAGTGCCGCCGAGATCCAAGCTGCACTCGACCAGCTCGGCTTCGAAATCACCGACATCCGCACCACCCAGGCCGCTTCCGAAGGCAACAAACAGCTTGCCTGCGAAGCCACCCTGCGCTTTGCCCCCAAACCGGAAGCCCAGGCCCGTCTGAAACAAAGCATTTCCGACTACATGGAAATCAATGAAAGCGACGGCATCGAATACAATGAAATGATGACCGCTGGCGACCCTACCCTCAAACCAGACGGCCAAGGCGGCTACATTCGCCCGCTCAGCTACACCGTCAGCCAAACCGACAACGGCGACAAACTCGTTATCAATGTAGACAGCAAAACCGCCTCCTCCGGTCTGCAGCCACCCCTGTCTTTCTACCTCGCTGCCCCCGATTTGGCCAAACAAGTAGCCGAAATCCGCCAGAAATCTGCTGCCGAGGAAACCCGCCAGCAAGAGCTGAACACACTCGACCAAAACCGCTTGCAAGCCCGCATTGAGCTCTTGCGCACTCAAAACAAACAAGCACACGACGAACTCAATAAAGCCTGGCAAGCCCTACCCGCCGCCGCCCGCACCCAGCTCAAAGATGCCCAAAACCAGTGGAACCGCCTGCGCGAAAGCCAATGCGCCTACCAAAGCAAGGCCGACTCCACCGAACCGCTGGAGCAGGAAGCCCTGCGTATCGAATGCGACACCCGCGAGGTGCAGCAGCGCATCCCCGCCCTCAAGCAGGAAGCCGAAGCTTTCACCGGCAACCAGCTCACTGAAGCCACCCAGCGCGCCCAAGCCGCCCAGCAGGAATTGCGTAATGTGTGGCAAAGCGTGCCTGCCGATGTGAAAGACATCATCGGTCAAGACTACCAATCCTGGGCCGCCAGCAGCGCAGCCAAATGTGCCCAAGCCGCCCAACAGGCCGGCGGCGGCAATAACGGCCAGCTCGCCCGCCTCGAATGCACCGCCACCGAGGCCCGTAATAAGACCAAAGAGCTGCGCGGCTACGTTTCCCAATAATCTGCTTCTAGAAAAGGCTACCTGAAAATTTCAGGTAGCCTCACCCCACTGCAATGAACCTCACTGAAACCCAACTCTCTTCCGAGCCGATTTTCGACGGCAAATTCGTTACCATTGCCCGCGACACCGTGCGCCTGCCCAACGGCAACCTAAGCTACCGCATCGTTATCCGCCACCCCGGCGCCGCCTGCGTGCTGGCCGTTACCGAGGCAGACGAAGTGGTGCTGGTGCGCCAATGGCGCTATGCCACCGGCCAGGCCCTGCTCGAGCTGCCTGCCGGCAAGCTCGATCCCGATGAAGACCCGGCCGTATGCGCCGCGCGCGAATTGGAAGAAGAAACGCCCTACCGCGCCCAATCCGTGCGACTGCTGCATACCTTCTACACCGCCCCCGGCTTCTGCGACGAGAAAATGTATCTCTACCTCGCCGAAGGCATCACGCCCACCAGCACCCGCAAGCCTGACCAAGACGAATTTGTCGAAACCGTATTGCTCTCGCGCCAAGCCGTGCGCGAAGCCATTGCCAACAACCAGATTCAAGACGGCAAAACCCTGGTCGGCCTGCAATATTGGCTGCTCAACAGCAAATAACACACACAACTAAGGCTACCTGAAATAAAAGGCTACCTGAAAATGCGCCAATTCACCCTCAGCACCCCCAACGGCACCCTGCTCGGTTTCCTCGTGCTCATTGCCGACAACGACGATGAGCCCATCTCCGGCAGCGCCATGATTCAGGCGCACACAGCCGCGCTGCCGCCGGAAGATGCCGCACCTGCCCGCGCATTGGAAGCCCTGGCCGGCCAGCTGCTGGTTTGGCAGCCGCACGGCGAGGGCATTGCCCTGTATAACGCCGAAGGCGGCCTGGCGGCCGACATCCGCCAGCAATACCTGCGCCTCGGCGGCCACACCCTGCTGCTCACCGATTTGGAAGGAAACCTGTAATGGACAGCGTGTTTATCCTGATTCCCATCAGCATCGTGCTGGCCTTCGTGATCGGCTATTTCTTCTGGTGGTCCGGCCACAACGGCCAGTTTGACGATTTGGAAGGCCCCGCCCACCGCATTTTGATGGACGATGATTCCGTGCATCCCGACTCCCCACCCCCGCAGGACAAACCATGAATCCAGGCTTCAAATTTGCCGTATCGCGCCGCTTTGCCCCGCTGTTCGGCACCCAATTCCTCGGCGCACTCAACGACAACTTATTCAAAATCGCGCTGGCCACCATGATCAGCTTTTATGGTTTGGGCAAAAACGGCTTCATCGAACCGGCGCAGATGATTAATGTGAGCGCGCTTCTGTTTGTGCTGCCCTTTTTCCTGTTTTCCGCCCTCTCCGGCCAGCTGTGCAACAAATTCGACCGCAGCCGCATGGCGGTGGCGGTGAAAGTGGCCGAAGTGCTGATTATGCTGCTGGCCACGGTGGGCTTCCTCAGCCAATCGCTGCTGCTTTTGCTGCTCTGCATTTTCCTGATGGGCCTGCATTCCACGCTGTTCGGCCCGCTCAAATACGCCGTGTTACCCGATTATTTGGACGAACACGAACTGATTGTGGGCAACAGCCTGGTGGAAGGCGGCACGTTTCTCGCCATCCTGTTCGGCCAGATTTTGGGCACCATTCTGGCCGGCATCGGCGGCACCACGGTATCCGTTTTCCTGCTCATCATTGCTGCCGGCGGCCTCGCCTCCAGCCTGTTTATGCCGCGCGTGGCACCAAAAACCCCGGAAGCAAAAATCGACTGGCACATTGTGCGCAACTCCAAAGCCATTCTGAAACAAGCCTTTGCCAACCGCGAAATCTACGCTGCCATCATCGGCATTTCCTGGTTTTGGTTTATCGGCGCGGTGTACACCACCCAACTGCCCACCTTCACCAAACTGCACCTGGGCGGTAACGATAATGTGTTCAACCTGATGCTCACCCTGTTTTCCATCGGCATCGGCAGCGGCTCCGTGCTGTGCGCCAAACTCAGCCACCGCCGGCTCAACCTCGGCTGGGTGGCCGTGGGCACAGTGGGCATGGCCATATTCGGCCTGCTGCTCGTTTCCCTCGTGCATGGCACGCACCATCACGAATACAGCGGCATCGGCAGCTTCTTGTTGCGTGGCGACGCCTATGCCGTGATGCTCTGCATCGTGTTGCTCGGCTTCTGCGGCGGTTTCTTCTCCGTGCCGCTCTACACCTGGCTGCAAACCGCCAGCAGCGAAGAGTTCCGCGCCCACGCCATCGCCGCCAACAACATCATCAACGGCCTCTTCATGGTGGCCGCCGCCCTGCTCTCCGCCATCCTGCTGTGGCTGTTCGACAGCATCAACCTGCTTTACCTCATCGTGGCAGCAGGCAATATCGTGGTGTTGGTATACCTACTGAAAATTGCCCCGCCAATCCGCGAAGGCTGGCAACGCTGGTTTGGCAAAGAAGAATAAACCTCGGCCTGCAAACAACAAAAGGCTACCTGAAAAACAAAAAAGCAGTTTCAGGTAGCCTTTACCAGTCCTCCAAATAAACCGCACCCGCTTCGCATCTGCCCCTCCCTGGGCTATACTGCCGCCCTTTAATCGGCCACACCGAACCCATGCTGAAAAAAACCCTCTATTCCCTGCTTGCCCTTATCCTGCTGGCTGCCGCCCTATTTGCCGGCCTCCTCTTCGCCCCTAAAGACACCCACAGCCAACGCCTGCGCGTGGAGCGCGGCAGCGGCATCGGCAGTGTGAGCCGCACGCTGGCTGCCAACGACGCCATCTACAGCCGCTGGGTGTTCGTGGCCGCCGCCTACCTCACCGGCACCCACAAACAGCTCCTGCCCGGCAACTACCGCCTTCAACCCCGCGCCTCCTCCTGGCAAATCCTGCGCCACCTCAAAAACGGTCGCCCCGATACCATCACCGTGCGCATTATCGAAGGCATGCGTTTTGCCCAAATGCGCCGCCTCATCAACCAAACCGCTGACATCCGCCACGACACCGCCGGCTGGAGCGACCGCCAACTCCTCGCCGCCATCGCCTCCGATGCCGACGTGCAGCATCCCGAAGGCCGCTTCTTCCCCGACAGCTACGAAATCGACTACGACAGCAGCGATTTACAAATCTACCGCCTTGCCTACCGCCGTATGCAAAGCCAGCTGCAATCCGCCTGGAGCGACCGTGCCGGCAATTTGCCGTATAAAAACCCCTACGAGCTGCTCACCATGGCCAGCATCATCGAAAAAGAAACCGCGCACGAAGAAGACCGCGCCAACGTGGCCGCCGTATTCGTCAACCGCCTCAACCAAGGCATGCGCCTGCAAACCGACCCCACCGTGATTTACGGCATGGGCAGCGCCTACAACGGCCGCATCCGCCGCGCCGACCTCCAGCGCGACACCCCCTACAACACCTACACCCGCGACGGCCTGCCCCCCACCCCCATCGCCCTGCCCGGCGAAGCCGCCCTCCAAGCCGCCGCCCACCCCAGCGGCGCCGACTACCTCTATTTCGTCTCCCGCATGGACAACACCGGCAAAAGCGAATTCAGCCGCACCTTAGACGAACACAACGCCAACGTCCGCCGCTATATTTTGAAAAGACCGTAACATGACCGCCCTGCTCGACCTCCTCCCCCTCCTCGCCTTTTTCATCGCCTCCAAGAAATTCGGCCTCTTGGCCGGCGCTGCCGCCGTATTGGCCGCCACCCTGATTGTGTACGGCATCCATCTCGTGCGGCAAAAATGGCGGCTCACCAAACAACAATGGGTGGTGCTCGTGCTCACCATCCTCTTCTGCGGCGCCACCATCCTCCTGCGCGACGACCTCTACCTGCGCTGGAAAACCCCCATCATCAACCTCAGCTTCGCCCTCGCCCTGGCCATAAGCGCCCTCATCGGCAAGCCCCTGATGCAGCCCGTAGCCAAAGACGTATTCCGCTTCAGCCCGCAAGGCTGGCAACGCCTCACCTACGCCTGGGCCGCCTTCTTCCTCCTGCTCGCCGCCCTGCACTACTGGTTCGGCCTCTACCACTACGACGCCTCCGAGCAGGCCAAAAACCTGTTTATCCACTTCAAAAGCTACGGCCAGCTCATCCTGATGGGCATCTTCCTCGCCGCCCAAGCCTTCGTATTGCGCAAACATCTTAATATTGAAAGCGACACCGCGGGCGAAAACGAAACAAGCTAACAGCCAAGCCAACAGCAGCACTGAAACAAAAGGCTACCTGAAATCCCATCCGTACATTTTTCAGGTACCCCCATCCGACAGCCGCCATAGGAGCTTTATCATGCAAACCTTCAAAGGCATCCAAACACTCATCGCCGCCGTCGGCAGCCTGCCCGACTGCGGCTTCCTTTACATAACCGGCAATTCCGACACCGACACCCCGGCCGGACTACAAAGCTGCAGTTTCCTCCTGCCCGATACCGAAGAAGACGAGTTGTTCATTGAAGACAATTCCGACTACAACTCTTGGCTCGAAGCACCTACCTTCTCCGACATCATCGAAAACTACACCAGCAAGCATCCTAACGCCTCAGAAGCAGATCTCATCTGCGCCGTTCTGCACTATTGGGAAAAAGATGATTTTCTCGACTAAGCCACTAACACCTTTTCAGGTAGCCTCAAACTGAAAAAAGGCTACCTGAAAACGCAAATTCAACGCAGTAAAAGATGTTTTGCGAAGCAAGTCTGGGTTTCTGCAAAGCTGAAATATAAGCCTCAATGGAGTTAAAAATGACTGCCCATTTCATCACCCTCGACGGCATCGACGGCGCCGGCAAAACCACCCAGCTGGCCGTGATCCGAGAATGGTTTACCGCACAAGAGCGCCCCGTCTTGTTCACCCGCGAGCCAGGCGGCACACCCTTGGGCGAAGCCTTGCGCCGCCTGCTGCTCAACCCGAAAACTCAAGCCGGGCTGCGTGCCGAAACCTTGCTCATGTTTGCCGCCCGCGCCCAGCATATCGACAGCGTTATCCTGCCCGCGCTGGAGGACGGCATATCCGTGGTGTCCGACCGTTTCACCGATGCCACCTTCGCCTACCAGGGCGGCGGCCGCGGCTTGCCTGAGGCCGATATTACCCAGCTCGAACAATGGGTGCAAGGCAACCTTCGTCCCAGCCTCACCATCTTGCTCGACGTGCCGTTGGAGGTTTCTCTGGCGCGTATCGAACGCAGCCGCAATAAAGACCGCTTTGAGCAGGAGGAAGCCGACTTCTTCACCCGTGTGCGCCAAAGCTACCTCGAACGCGCCGCTGCCGCGCCCGAACGCTACACGGTGATCAACAGCAACCGCGGCAAAACCGTGGTGCGCCGCGATATTGAAGCCGCACTGGAAAAACTGTTCGCCTGATGTTTTGAACGACACGGCCAAAAGTGCGATAATTTGCGCCGCTTTGCGGCATTCGTTCACAAACAAACCGACACTCCTAAAAACACACCATGCAACCAGCCTTCCACAACAAAGCAAACCGCCTGTTCTCCGCCATCACCGGCGATCCGCGCTGGGATATCAACGACGAACTGCTGTTTCAAGTAGCAGGCTTCACCTTCTACGGCTACTGCTTCGGCTTCGGCCGGCTGGTGTGCCTGATGGATGCCGACGATATTGATGCCTATGTGGCCGGCAAACTCACCGGCCTCGGCGCGGGCGCGAAATACGTGCAAGGCATGATAGCGCACGCACGGCAGGATTTTGTTACCGGCGAAGATGCAGAACCCGACGATACGGACGACCCTTTAAGCCGGTTAATCGGCATCGGCCATGCCCATTTCTCCGCCGATGACTTTAGCCCGCTCGTCGAATCCGTTTACAAAAATTACGACCTGTTAAGCGGCGAATAACCGACCCGTTTTTCAGACGGCCTACAAACCCATTTCAAACCCAACTATTAGGAAACACCATGCCCTCCCAACTTGCCAACGCCATCCGCTTCCTCTCTGCCGACGCCATCCAAAAAGCCAACTCCGGTCACCCCGGCGCGCCGATGGGCATGGCGGAAATGGCGGAAGTATTGTGGACGAAATTCCTGCGCCACAACCCCGCCAACCCCAAATTCTACAACCGCGACCGCTTCATCCTCTCCAACGGCCACGCGTCCATGCTGTTGTACAGCCTGCTGCACCTGACCGGCTACAACCTGAGCATTGAAGACCTGAAAAACTTCCGCCAACTGCACAGCAAAACCCCCGGCCATCCAGAATACGGATACACCGACGGCGTGGAAACCACCACCGGCCCGTTGGGACAAGGCATTGCCAACGCGGTGGGCATGGCATTGGCGGAAAAAATCCTTGCCGCCGAGTTCAATAAAGACGGTTTGAACATCGTCGATCACTACACCTACGTCTTCATGGGCGACGGCTGTCTGATGGAAGGCGTATCGCACGAAGCCTGTTCGCTCGCCGGCACTTTGGGCTTGGGCAAACTGATTGTTTTATATGATGACAACAATATTTCCATCGACGGCAAAGTGGACGGCTGGTTTACCGAAAACATCCCGCAACGCTTTGAAAGCTACGGCTGGCACGTCGTTCCCAACGTAAACGGCCACGACACCGCCGCCATTCAAGCCGCCATCGAAGCCGCCCGCGCCGAAACCGGCAAACCATCCATCATCTGCTGCAAAACCTTAATCGGCAAAGGCAGCGCCAACAAAGAAGGCAGCCACAAAATCCACGGCGCACCTTTGGGCACGGACGAAATCGAAGCCACGCGCAAACATCTGGGCTGGACTTACCCCGCCTTTGAAATCCCGCAAGAAATCTACGCCGCATGGAGCGCGAAAGAACAAGGCGCGAAACTGGAAGCGGAATGGAACGAACTGTTCGCGCAATACCAAGCAAAATATCCCGCCGAAGCCGCAGAATTCGTGCGCCGCATGGAACACAGGCTACCTGAAAACTTCGACGCCTATATTCAGACGGCCTTGCAAGAAGTGTGCGCCAAAGCCGAAACCATCGCCACCCGCAAAGCCAGCCAAAACAGCATCGAAATCCTCGCTAAAGAGTTGCCCGAACTGGTTGGCGGTTCTGCCGACCTGACCCCGTCCAACCTGACCGACTGGTCAAACAGCGTCTCCGTTACCCGCGAAAAAGGCGGCAACTACATCCACTACGGCGTACGCGAGTTCGGCATGGGTGCCATCATGAACGGCCTTGCCCTGCACGGCGGCGTGAAACCCTTCGGCGCGACTTTCCTAATGTTCAGCGAATACCAGCGCAATGCTCTGCGCATGGCGGCGCTGATGAAAATTAACCCCGTCTTCGTCTTCACCCACGATTCCATCGGCCTCGGCGAAGACGGTCCGACCCACCAACCCATCGAGCAAACCGCCACCCTGCGCCTGATTCCGAATATGGACGTATGGCGTCCGTGCGACACCGCCGAATCGCTGGTGGCATGGGCGGAAGCGGCAAAAGCCGAAGACCATCCGTCCTGCCTGATTTTCAGCCGTCAAAACCTGAAATTCCAAGCGCGCAACGAACAACAACTGAACGACATCAAACGCGGCGGCTACGTCATTAGCGAAGCCCAAGGCAACGCCCAAGCCGTCATCATTGCCACCGGTTCCGAAGTCGAGCTGGCTTTGGAAGCACAAAAAGCCCTCGCCGCACAAAACATCGCCGTACGCGTCGTTTCCATGCCGTCCACCAACGTCTTCGACCGCCAAGACACCGCCTATAAAGCCGCCGTCCTGCCCGAAGTCCTGCCGCGCATCGCCGTAGAAGCCGGACACGCAGACGGCTGGTACAAATACATCGGCCTGAACGGCGCAGTCGTCGGCATCAACCGCTTCGGCGAATCCGCCCCTGCCGAACTGCTGTTCAAAGAATTCGGCTTTACCGTGGAAAATGTGGTTGATACGGTGAAATCAGTGTTGTAGAACAGCCTGATGCTGTGTTTAGAGAGGCTACCTGAAAGCTTTCAGGTAGCCTCTTCGTACTTGAGCCAATATGGTTTCAGCTAGCTTTCACTCCTTACTTCTGCATCCTATCTGCCCGCATCTGCTGCTATCTCTACCCAACTCCCTATATTTTTACAATCACAAAACGTAATAATTTGTAAAAAATTCATTACCTGCACAATACATATTTCCTGATTAATGATTTTTATACTTAATATAACAATATAATTTTTTATGAGTAAATTATCACTATTAAAGTATATAGATATTTTCATTCATAAAAAATCACCAAGTAAACTTAGCTAATTTGTAAATAAAATTTTACATTTGCAATATTTTTCTTGACATAAACCTCATATCGAAAAAGAATGCAACCTCGTTTCAACCAAAGGTAAAGAAAATGTCTCTGTCCACCCATGATCCTTATGCCAACTACAGGGAGCTTACCCTGCGCGGCATGGTGTTGGGCGCGTTAATCACCGTAGTGTTTACCGCTTCCAATATCTATTTAGGGCTGAAAGTAGGCCTCACGTTTGCCTCTTCCATCCCGGCTGCCGTGATTTCCATGGCGATTTTAAAATTCGCCAAAGGCAGTAATATTCTTGAAAACAACATGGTGCAAACCCAGGCTTCTGCCGCGGGTACGCTCTCTTCCGTGATCTTTATCCTGCCCGGCCTCTTAATGAGCGGCTATTGGACAGGTTTCCCGTTTTGGCAAACCACTCTGCTGTGTATGGCCGGCGGTATTTTGGGGGTGATTTTCACCATCCCGCTGCGCTATGCCATGGTAGTGAAAAGCGATTTGCCCTATCCCGAAGGCGTAGCGGCAGCCGAGATTTTGAAAGTCGGTAGCGGCGAGGGCGTAGTAGGTGAAGAAAACGCAGATACCGCGCAAAAAGCTGACAGCGGTATCGGCGAAATCGTTACCGGCGGCGTGATTTCCGGCATTTTCAGTTTTGCCAGCAACGGCTTGCGCGTAGTGGCCGACAGTGCCAGCCTGTGGTTTAAAGCCGGCGCGTCTATTTTCCAAATCCCGATGGGTTTCTCATTGGCTCTGCTCGGCGCCGGCTATTTGGTCGGCCTGGCCAGCGGTATCGCCATGCTGGTAGGTATTGCGATCGCCTGGGGCATCGCTATCCCCTATTTCTCTGCCACCAATCCGCAGCCGGCCGATATGGAAATGGTTGCTTTCGCCATGCGGTTGTGGAAAGAAAAAGTGCGCTTTATCGGCGCCGGCACCATCGGTATTGCCGCAATCTGGACGCTGATTACCCTGCTCAAACCCACCCTGGAAGGCATGAAAATGTCGTTCCGCGCCATCAAAGGCGGTGAAGGTGCTGCGCTGGAACGTGTTGAGCAAGACTTGTCGCCCAAAGCCATGATCGCCTATGCGCTGGGCATGATGCTGCTCTTGGGCTTCTCTTTCTACCACTTCGTGGCCGATGCCAACCTGCCTGCCGGTACGGCTTGGCTGCTGGTTGTAGTCTGCACCTTATTGGCTTTCGTTATCGGTTTCCTGGTGGCGGCTGCCTGCGGCTATATGGCCGGCTTGGTGGGCTCTTCTTCCAGCCCGATTTCCGGCATCGGCATTATTTCCGTGGTGGCCATTTCGCTGGTGCTGTTGGGCATCGGCAATGCCAACAACCTGTTTGCCGATGAAGGCACGCGCAACTTCCTGGTGGCGCTCACCTTGTTCTGCGGCTCTGCTGTGGTGGCCGTGGCCTCTATCTCCAACGACAACCTGCAAGACCTGAAAACTGGCTACCTGATTAAAGCCACCCCGTGGCGTCAGGAAGTGGCGCTGATTATCGGCTGCGTGGTGGGCGCGTTCGTGGTGTCTTCCGTGCTCGAGCTGCTCTACGCCGCCTACGGTTTCACCGGCGCCATGCCGCGCCCGGATATGGATCCGAGCCAGGCTCTGGCCGCACCGCAGGCCACGCTGATGACCACCATCGCCAAAGCCATCTTCTCCGATACCCTGCAATGGAACTACATCCTCACCGGCATCGGCATCGGGGTGGTGCTCATCATCATCAACGAAGTATTGAAACGCAGCGGCTCCAAACTGATGCTGCCCACCCTGGCCGTGGGTATGGGCATCTACCTGCCGCCGGCCATCAATATGCCGATTGCCATCGGTGCCATCATGGCTGCCTTCCTGAAACGCCGCATCGGCAAAGATGAGGCCAAACAGAAAGATGCCGAGCGCGTGGGCACCCTGTTTGCCGCCGGCCTGATTGTGGGCGAGAGCCTGATTGGCGTGATTATGGCGCTGATTATCGCCCTGTCCGTTACCAGCGGCGGCTCGGACTCCCCCTTGGCCTTGAACCTGGACAACTGGGGCACCATCGGCGAATTCCTCGGCCTAGCCTTCTTCATCGGCGGTATGCTGATTTTCATCCGCCGCGTGATGAAAACCAAATAAACGCGTTGCCGCAAATGCAAACCGCCCGATAGATATCGGGCGGTTTTTGTGTGTTGCTTCGTTTTAAAACGCAGGGTTGGTGGCACACATTCAGCAAAAGGCTACCTGAAAATCTAGAGCATCAGATTTTTCAGGTAGCCTTTTTAGATATATCAGCAGCGTAGGCAGCTCATTGCCCATACAGAAAGCATATCAGCTTGAATATCCCAGCAGCCCGTTAAAGCACTCCAAACAGCATTAACCATATGGCTTGGTATTCCTACCGAATCTATTTGATACGGTCAAATAAAAGGCTACCTGAAAAACCGAGCAAAACATTTTTCAGGTAGCCCCTAGCATTACTTTACTTTGCCGCCGATTCTGCCTGCCGAGCTTCCCCTTCCCGCAGCAGCTCCTCACGCACGCGCTGGCGGAAACGTCCTGCCGCAAAATGGTAGAACGGCTGTGGGCAAAACTGGCGGGCAATCACTGAAGCGGCAATCGACGATACCAACATCCAAAACAGCAGCGACTGGCTGCCTGTCATTTCCATCACCACCACACTGGCCGTGAGCGGCGCTTGTGTGGCCGCCGCTAAAAACGCAGCCATGCACAGCAAGGCCAAAATCGCTGCAGGGGCTTCCACGCCGGCAACTTGGGCAATGTGTACGCCCAAGAGCGCACCGATGGCCAGCGAAGGCGTAAAAATCCCGCCCGGAATACCCGCCCAATAAGAAAGCACCGTGGCTGCCCACTTCGCGCCCGCCAGGCCATAAGTCAAATCCGTCTGCCCGTGCAGCGCGGCGGCTGCCACATCATAGCCCGTGCCATAGGTTTGCCCATCAAACAGCACGCCCAAGGCAGCTAACATCAAGCCGAACACGCCCGCCAGCCAAATCGGATGCCGACGCATCCAATTGCGCCATTGCGGCAACGCCAACCAGGTTGCACCTTTGCTTAGAAAACGCGCAAACAGTCCGCCCGCCACGCCGCACACTGCGGCACACAGCAACGCCCAACGCAGCATATGCTCTGCCGGCTGCCCTGCATTAAACCCTTGGAAATAAGTGCTGTTGCCCTCAATCGCTACCAAAAAGAAACCCGAAGCCAGCACGCCGATAAAAATTTGCCGCTCCCAATGCAGCGACACCGAACGCCCCAGCTCCTCAATCGCAAAAATCACCCCGGCCAGCGGCGCATTGAATGCCGCCGCCAAACCGCCAGCCGCACCAGCCGCCAGTAATTCCTTGTCTTGCAAGCGCTTGAATGCCAAGTTGTAGCGTTTACACCAAGAGCCCCAAGCCAGCATCACTGCCGCGCCCACCTGCACCGAAGGCCCTTCACGCCCAATGGAAGCACCGGCCAACATGCCCAAAAACGTGAGCGGAATTTTTAAAGCCGTGCGCCACAAAGCCACCAAACGGTTGCCGCCCTTCACTTTCGGCATCGAAAGCGTGGCCAACACCTGCGGAATCCCGCTGCCCGCCGTATAAGGCGCATAACGGCGCGTGAACCACACAATCAGCATCAGCGATATTGGCAACACTGCAAACGCTGCCAGTGGATATTGCTGCGACCATTTGGCGTTCAGATGCAGCGCATAATCCGCCAATTTGGCAAATCCTAGCGACACCAACGACACCAAAGCAGCCCCCATCAACAGCAAAATCACCGCCGCCGTTTTGCGCGACAGGCGCTGCGTTTGCTTGATTTTGTGCGACAGCGCCCTGCCGATACCGCTGCTGAGCTTCAAACCCAATCGTTTCATATTGATCTATCCGTTGCGGCTGGAGAATTTGCCTGTGGGCACACGCCATTCCCAGGCGCAATAGCTCGTTAAATTATCAAAACATTTCTTTGCATATTATAGCAAATAGTAATAAAGCGGTAGGCTGGTGCGCATTTACGCCGCTCATCCGTTGCAAACTGCCTGCCATCCTGCCAACTAAAAATCTTTACACTTCAAATCCATCAAGCCAAAATGCCCGCTCTTAGCACAAAATATCTTGCCTTTTAGACACGCTTCCTATATTATCCGCCGTTCCGAACACGGAGTAGTGGCTGAGAGGCTGAAGGCACACCCCTGCTAAGGGTGCATATGGGCTAAAACCTGTATCGAGGGTTCGAATCCCTCCTACTCCGCCAGATTAAAACTCCCCAATCCGCAAGATTGGGGAGTTTGCTTTTGCCTGTTTGATGCGTAAGCTTTCAGGTAGCCTCCAAACTTCTCAGACTACCTGAAAATTGCAAAAGCGGCTTTTCAGGTAGCCTGCCATCCGGCCTTGAAGCTCATGTTCAGAACATCCCAAGCAAACAGTCTGCCCATTCCGGCAGGCATCCGCTCCATATAACAAAATCAGCCTGGCAACATCAAACCGATTCCAAAAGGCTGCCTGAAAGCCAAATCAAGCAATCTGCCGCCTAGTACCCAAGCCGTTATAGTGAATTAACAAAAATCAGGATAAGGCGGCGAGTCGCAGACAGTACAAATAGTACGGCAAGGCGAGCC